>JBDSHM010000355.1:0-3960 GCA_039918495.1 Sulfuriferula sp.
ACTCCAGCGGCGTATAAGGGCGCACGCCATCCACTTTTTCCACGGTGCTCTTGATAAGAAAGAGCGGTGCGATCTCGACCAGACCACCAATACTGATAGCCAGCATGGTAAGCACCAGCAGTAGGCCCACATTGGTTTCAATCCATTCGTGCTTGAAATTGAACATAACTGTTTCCTTGAACTTTTAAGCGCCGGCCATGCCGGATTTCACCATTTTGGCGGACATTTTTGCTTCCAATTCAGCAGCCTCACCTTTTGCACGGCGAATAGTCATGGCGACGTTCACGAACATCATCACCATGCCCGTCAGGAAGAACATCCCACCCACTGCGCGCATTACATAGAATGGATGTACTGCAGCCACTGACTCAACAAATGAATATTGAAGATTGCCGTATTGATCGAAGGCACGCCACATAAGCCCCTGCAAAATACCCGAGATCCACATTGCGGTGATGTAGAGAAGCACGCCAATGCTGGCAAACCAGAAATGCACGCCCACCATCTTCTGGCTCCAGATTTTGGTATCCCACAGTTTTGGAATCATGTGATACATGGAACCAAACGTGATCATTGATACCCAACCCAAAGTACCGGAGTGCACGTGACCAATGGTCCAATCAGTGTAGTGGGACAACGCGTTGACGTCTTTCAGGGCGAGCAATGGGCCTTCAAAGGTCGCCATGCCGTAGAACGATAACGCAACGATCAGGAAACGCATGATCGGATCGGTGCGCAATTTGTCCCACGCACCGGACAAAGTCATGATGCCGTTAATCATACCGCCCCAGGATGGCAGCAGCAGCATGATCGAGAATGTCGCAGCCAGTGTGGAAGTCCAGTCAGGCAACGCGGTCCAATGCAGGTGATGCGCTCCGACCCACATATACAGGAAAGAGAGTGCCCAGAAATGAACGATGGACAAACGATACGAATAGATCGGCCGACCGGCCTGCTTGGGCACAAAGTAGTACATCATCCCCAGGAATGCGGCGGTCAGGAAGAAGCCTACCGAATTATGGCCATACCACCATTCCGTCATTGCATCCTGCACACCCGAAAACAGGCTGTAAGACTTCATCGAGAACAGGCTGACCGGTACAGCCAGATTATTGAAGGTATGCAACAAAGCCGTCGCAAGGATGAAGGCAAGGAAAAACCAGTTAGCCACATAAATATGCGGCTGCTTACGGCGCATGATGGTACCGACAAACACAGCAAGATAGGTAACCCATACGATTTCAATCAGGATATCGATTGGCCATTCCATTTCCGCATATTCGCGCGACTGGGTATGACCCAACATATAGCTGATATCAGCCAGCACAATAATTGCCTGCCAGCCCCAGAAGGTGAAACTTGCCATTCCGTCGCTAACCAGACGCGACTGGCAAGTACGTTGGACAATATAGTAGGAGGTCGCGAACAGCGCGCTACCACCGAAACCGAAAATCGCACTGGTTGTATGGACAGGCCGCAATCGCCCGAAGGTGATATAGGGAATATCGAAATTCAGGAATGGCCATGCCAGTTCGGACGCGATATATACGCCCGCCGTCATTGCAATCACGCCCCACACCATGGTCATGATGGAGAACTTTTTCACAATATCGAAATTATATTGTTCGGTACTGCTCAGTGCCGTAACCGCCATGAGTACTCTCCTGCGCGCCTAGTCTAAAATAACTAGTGTTAGTAAATTGGAATATTGCGATTTTTTGGATTTTACCAGCGACCCGTTGTTGCGCGCAAGATATGTTCAGTTCTTGAGCAGCAATGATATGTCATGGGCTATGGCCTTTGGCCCTTGCCCATAGGCCATGTAGAGTCGCAGGCGGCCTTGCGGATCATAGACATAAGTCCCGGCGCTATGGTCTACCGTATACCCCCCATGCGCGTCCGGTGGCTGTTTTTGATAGAACACCTTGAACGATTTGGCCAGTGCGGCGGTATCGTGAGGGCTGGCATACATTCCCAGAAAGCTGGGATTGAAGGCCGGCACATACTGGGCAAGTACGGCACGAGTATCCCGTTCCGGATCGACCGTCACGAAAATGACTTGCACCTTCGCGGCATCTTTGCCGAGCAGCTTCATCGCCATGGCAAAATCCGACAGTGTTGTCGGACACACGTCCGGACAATGCGTATAACCAAAGAAAATTGCGACGACCTTGCCACGGAAATCGGACAGCGTCCGTACCTTGCCCGTTTGATCCGTCAGCCGAAAATCGCGCCCAAAATTGACACCCGTGATATCCGTGGCATGGTATTGAGGCACCTGTTTCTCATCGCAGCCGCCAAGGACAAGCACCGCCACCACAAACAAGCAATAGGCTAGACGCCGGGTAATCATATTTCCTCATCGGACATAAATAAAGTGTGCCGAAATTTGTAATCGGGCATACCCGGATTGTATTCCCGCTGTCCGAATGAGGGAAATCTCAGGCAAAATCAGCCAATGGGACGCGCAAACTTGACTATCCAGTAGTGGTCAATCAACAACACAGCAAACAGCAAGCTCAGGTACAGGATGGAATAGCGGAACGTCTTCTGAGCCAGCGCGTCGCTGTAATGCCGATAAATGGATATCGCATAATAGAGGAAAATTCCATCCAGTATTAACGCCCCGCCCAAATAAATCAGGCCGCTCATACCTGTCACAAATGGCAATAGTGTTACCGCAGTCAGTGCAACGGTATAGAGCAATACTTGCAGCCGCGTATACTCTTCGCCATGCGTTATCGGCAGCATCGGCAATCCGGCCTTCTCATATTCCTTGCGACGATACAAGGCCAACGCCCAGAAATGCGGTGGCGTCCAGACAAAAATAATCAGGAATAACAGTAGCGCATCACTATTCACCTCGCCGGTGACGGCGGCCCAGCCCAGTACTGGCGGCATTGCCCCCGATGCGCCGCCAATCACAATATTTTGCGGCGTGGCCGGTTTTAAAAATATGGTGTACACCACCGCGTAACCTACAAATGTGGCCAGGGTTAACCAGGCTGTCAGCGGATTCACGTAGGCATGGAGCAGATACATACCGGCACCCCCTACCAAGCCCGCAAATATCAGGGTTTGTGTACTATTCACTTCTCCCGTCGGGAGGGGGCGGGCACGCGTACGCGCCATTTTAGCGTCAATCTTCTGTTCAACCAGACAGTTGAACGCAGCTGCTGCGCCCGCGACCAGCGCTATGCCCAGTGTTGCAGCCAGCATTGGCACTAACGGGGGCCAAGCGGGCACCGCGAGAAACATACCAATCACTGCGGTAAACACAATCAGCGATACCACGCGCAGTTTGCATAAGCGTAAAAATTGCTGACAGCGACAAACGCTCATTTGCAAAATCAGGCTGCTTGTCATCCTTTTCCTCCATCCATAGGGTGTTAAATCGCACCGTCAGTTTATTTAACCGATTTGTGATGTCTTGAGTAAATGCTTGATGTCCTTGATCATGGCACTCGGATTCGGATTTTTAGGAAACCGCAACATCAGGTTCCCCAACGGGTCGACCAGATAAATATAATCCTCTATACGTCCATGCGCTGAAAATTTTTCGCTCACCCCCTTGTCCGCAGTGGCCACTACCGTACCAGGGTAATCAACCATCAATTCGGGAGCGGGTACGACATTATCAGCAATCAACCAAAGCCGCTGCACCCTGTCGCGTTCGGCCCCCTGTGCTGTTCGCACCTGGCGCATGGTATAAAGTTTTTCGCGACAATATTCATCACACTTGCCGCTATCGAATTCCACCATTACCCACTTGCCTTTTAATTGCTCCAGATTGAATGCCGCCCCCTTGCCCTGCATGCCGGTCACCCCAGTCAGCATTTTTACAGGCAGCAGTTCGCCATAGTTGGATGTTTTCCCACTGGGCGTCCAGAAATAAAACGCAATATAGGAAGCCGCTACGGGCAATGCAAAAAGCGCAAATAACAATAGCAGTTTGATGCG
>JBDSHM010000356.1:0-10825 GCA_039918495.1 Sulfuriferula sp.
TTCCGGCGCCGTCACCTGGGCTTAATTTTTGGTAGCGCAGGCACCATCGCCTGCAAACTTCAACCTGTTAGGAGTAATAAATGACTATTTTGAGTAAAGAACAAATCCTGTCCGCCGATGATCTGCCACGTGAAACTGTCGCCGTCCCAGAGTGGGGCGGCGATGTCATCGTGCAAGCCATGTCGGCGGTGGTGTCGGAGGAAGTGTTCAATGCGGCGAAAGGCGACAATGTTAATTTCGCCATCATCATGTTAGCCAATTCGCTGGTAGATGAGTCTGGCAAGCTACTGTTTGCCGTTGATGACATCGCCTCATTGAAAACGAAAAATTCAAAAGTAGTGACTGGGTTGGTCAAAGTGTGTAATCGGCTCAACTTTTTCGATGAGGCCGCAGTCGAAAAAAACTTACCCCCCGCGTCAAGCGGGATATCCGCATAGCAGTTGCGCTAGGATATCGCAGCCGCCGTGAGTTTTATCAGGGCATGAGCGCGGCGGAGTTGTCCGAGTTGAGGCACTTCCACGATCTTGAACCACTAGGTGGCGCACGCGGAGATGTGCAGGCCGGCATCATCGCCAGCATCATCGCGAACGTGAATCGTGGAAAGAATACCGACCCCTTCACCGTGCTCGACTTCATGCCCTTCGCCGAACGACCGGCCAAGGCCGAGCCGGAACCGACGCTACTGCCCGATGCGGAGGCGCAAAGCAGGTTAATTATGGCTGCTGTTTTTGGGAAAACGGAGTAAGCTATTTCTCCTATAAAAATCAGTGAGGAAGGCGATGGCAATTGTGAAGTGCAAGGAATGCAGCAGCGATGTGAGCAGCAAAGCTGAAACTTGCCCTAAGTGCGGAGTGAAGGTTGCTCGCCATTTGTTCAAAAAAATGATTAATTGGGTATATTGGTTTTTTGCAACTATTGCCATGATTACTTTGCTGTTAGTCGTGACCCAATGCTCTCATTCGTTATTCCGCGTCATGGATATACAACAGCAAAAATATTTAGAGAATAATTAAAAAAAATAACTCTCATGATTAAAAAATCCCGCTGCGGCGGGTTTTTTTTCGCCTAAAGGAAAAGCAATGTCTGGAAATCTAGGTAGCCTAAATGTCGAGTTGTCAGCAAACACGGCTACGTTCCAAAGCGATTTGGGGCGGGCTGCACAAATTGCGCAGACTAATATGGAGAAGATAAACCGCACTGTAGAGACGGCAAAAAGAGGGCTAGAAGCGCTCGGCATCGGTCTTAGCATCCATGCATTTACCGAGATGATAAAGGGCACGCTGGAGGCTGCCGATAATCTTGGCAAGATGAGCCAAAAGGTCGGCGTATCTGTAGAGGCGCTTTCAGCACTTAAATATTCTGCGACACTCTCCGACGTTAGCCTTCAGCAGCTTGGCATCGGCTTGGAAAAGCTGTCGAAAAACATGCTTGCCACTGCTCAAGGTTCCGGTCATGCAATAAGCGCAATCGAGGCATTAGGTATAACGGCCAAAGGCGGAGCGGCTGGCGCATTTGCGCAACTCAATATCAACGTTGAAGAGACGAAAGGACGTTTAAAATCATCCGAACAAGTATTTCTCGACGTAGCTGAAAAGTTTTCACAAATGCGTGATGGGTCACTAAAAACCGCGCTCTCCATGCAAATATTTGGCAAGGCTGGGGCCGAGTTGATCCCGCTATTGAATCAAGGCGCAGAGGCGATCAAAGCTCAGCGCGAAGAAGCTGAGCGGCTAGGCGTTGTTATGTCCACGGACATGGCTCGCGCCGCGGAACAATTCAACGACAACATGAAGATATTGAGTTTTCGAGCGGAAGGGTTAAAAAACCTACTGGCGAATGAACTCTTACGAACGCTTGACGAATTAGCAAGATCAATGGCAGCCGCCAGCCTGGAAGCGGAAAACAGCGGAAAGGGCTTTTCGTTCATCAAAACCATTCTTGAAACTTTGATTATCGTTGGAGCCAATGTCAAATTTACGTTCGAAGCAATAGGCGAAGAAATATACGGGCTGGGGGCCAGAGCCAATGCGCTTGCGCATGGTAACTTCGCCGAAGCAAAATTCATTCATGACACGGTAAACGCCGATATTGCGAAATCGAGAAAAGATCTTGATGCGTTTGAACGGCGCATATTAAATCCGCAAAAACATTACACAGTCGCGGGACTTCTTGGTGAGCAAAATAAAGGATTCGAAGATACGACCATCCTTAAAAAGCCAGGTGCCAATCAAAACCAAGGGCAATCTTTTATCGATGGGCTGAAAAAACAAATAGCGCTTGTTGGTTTGGGAGAATATGCCGCACTACGCGAAGAAGCCAGGCTAAAAAAAGTAAGCGTGGCTGCTGAGCAATGGATCGTCAAATTACAAAAAACCAAAGAAGCGCAAGCAGATCTGATCGCGCAGCAAGATGCGCAATCTGCAAGTGTCGATAATTTGATTGCCAGGCTGAATAAAAAAGACTTCGAAGACCCCAACAAGGTTTATGACTACATCAAGGCTCAGCGCGACCTTAATGACGAATTTGATTTTCAAACTTCATTGATCGGCAAGACCGCCGCCGCGCAGCAAATTCTTACCGCCGCGCGCAAGGTCGATCTTGAAGTGATTGCTCTAATATCGAGCAATTTAGGCGATAAAGCGAAAGCCGATCTTGTTGCACAAGCTGAAATTGTAAAAGCCGCAGCGGAGAAAAGCGCAAACGCGAGACTGGCTGCAGAACGCTCGTGGGAAACCGGCGCAAAAACTGCCATGAACAATTATATCGATGCCGCAACCAATGCAGCCAAGCAAACCGAAACGCTGTTCAATAGTGCCTTCAAGAGCATGGAAGATGGTTTGGTTAGCTTGGTAAAAAATGGCAAGTTGGATTTCAAGAGCCTGGCCGATTCCATACTCAGCAATCTAATACGCATTCAAGCACGAAAGGCCATCGCAGGCGTTGTTGGCAGTTTAGGGTCTTCGTCAGGTGATTTTTCATACGTGGGAGCCATTCTTTCTGCTATCGGCGTTGGCGGCGCGCGCGCCAGCGGTGGCCCCGTCTCTGGCGGCTCGTCCTACCTCGTGGGTGAAAAAGGCCCGGAGATATTCACGCCCTCCGGCTCCGGCAAAATCATCCCGAACAGCGCCCTGGCTGGCGGCGCGGGCGGCGGCGATGTGGCCATCAATATTTATGTCAGCGATAGCGGCCAGAGCAGCAACGGCAAGCAGGGCAATGCGGCAGATATGGGGCGCCGCATCGCGGGCGTGGTCAAGGGCATCATCATCGATGAGAAACGTCCGGGCGGTTTGCTGGCATGAGTGATTTTACCTATGTGCCATCCTTTTCGTCGCAGGTGGATTACACGCCTCGCGTCAAGGTGGCGAAGTTCGGCGAGGGCTACGAGCAGCGCGTGGGCGAGGGCATAAATATCGTTCCGCAAAATTGGAAACTGTTGTTCGCCAATCGCTCCAGCACGGATGGCGACGCCATCGTGGCTTTTCTTGTGGGTAAAGCCGCGCAAACGGCATTCACATGGACACCTAAAACGGGTGTGCAAATCAAAGTGATTTGCCGCAGTTGGTCGCGCATCTATGTGGATGCCGGCGCGCAAACCATCAGTTGCTTATTCGAGCAAGTTTTCGAGCAATAAAAAATGACCATCGCATCGGATATTCAACTGCCCGCACCGGGCAGCTTGGTGGAATTGTTCGTTCTCGATTTGACCTCGGTTGGCAGCATCGTGCTGTATTTCCACGTCGGCCTGAATGGGCTGCTCTCCAGCGTGGTGTGGCAGGGCGTGACCTACACCGCCATGCCGATGCAATTCGAGGGGTGGGAGGTTACAGGCAAGGGTCAGTTACCACGCCCTAAGGCGCGCATATCCAATGCCACGGGATTGATCGCTACCTATGCCAAAAGCTTCAATGATCTGGTGGGCGCAAAACTCACCCGCAAGCGTACCTTCGCAAAATATTTGGATGCGATCAACTTGCCCGGCGGTGTCAACGCCACGGCAGATCCCAATGTGCACTTTCCGGATGATGTTTATTTTGTCGATCGCAAGTCGGTTGAGAATAAAACACTGGTCGAGTTTGAGTTGGCGGCCGCGTTTGATGTACAGGGCATTGTTCTGCCGCGCAGGCAGTTTATCCAGAATGTGTGCGCGTGGAAGTACCGCTCGGCAGAGTGTGGTTTCGCCGGTGGTGCTGTGGCGCTGTCAAACGATACCCCGACCACCACACTTTCCTTGGATAGCTGCGGTAAGCGTTTAGCCTCTTGCAAGTTGCGCTTCGGTACTTATAGCCAGCTGCCGTTCGGTGGGTTCCCAGCGACTGGATTGATCAAATGACACCAGGCACCCTAGCCGCGATCAAAGCGCACGCTGAGGCCGAGTTCCCGCGCGAGTGTTGCGGCTTAGTTTCAATCCGTCGCGGGCGCGAAATTTACACCCCATGCGGCAATCTTGCCAAAGATGCAGATCACTTTGTGATGGACCCGGAAGACTATGCGCGGGTGGAAGAGGCCGGCGCTGTGACGGCCATCGCCCACAGCCATTGCTACGTGCCCGCCACGCCATCCGAGGCGGACTTGGTGGGCTGCGAGTCATCCGGTGTGCCGTGGATCATCTACGCGCTGCCCACGCACCAGGTGCACACGTTCGAGCCCTCCGGCTACAAAGCGCCGCTGATTGGCCGCGAGTTCCACCACGGCTCGCTGGATTGCTATTCGCTGGTGCGCGATTACTACCGCGAGGAGGCCGGCATCGAGTTGCCGGACTACCCGCGCGATGTGGAGTGGTGGCTGCACGGCGCGAATTTGTATCTTGAGAATTTTACCCAGGCCGGTTTTGTGCAAGTCGATCCCAGCGATCCGAAAAAGCACGACGGCATCCTCATGAAGATCGCCAGCCCAGTCCCCAACCATGCAGCGGTGCATGTGGGCGATGGGGTGATTATCCAACACCTGGCCGGGCGCCTGTCCAGCCGCGATATGTACGGCGGATGGTTTTCCAAAGTGACCACCCATGTATTGAGACATAAATCGCTATGCTGAGAACAGTGAGACTTTACGGCCACCTAGCGAAGAAATTCGGGCGCGAATTTAAGTACGATGTGGCCAGCCCCATGGAGGCTATCGCCGCGCTTAAAGCAACGCTTCCTGGATTTGAAGCGCACCTCATTGAGTACTCAGCGCCTGGCTATCATGTGTTCACGGGGCGGGAAAATATTGGCGTTAAACAGCTCTCTCACCCGACAAACGAAACCATCAAGATTGTTCCCGCCGTGGCTGGTGCCAAGCAAGGGGTATTGCAGACGATATTGGGTGTTGTTCTTATTATCGTTGGTGTATTTACTTCCGAATTTGGTGGCGAGGCTCTGATTAATCTCGGAGTGGCTATGGTTATTGGTGGTGTTTCGCAAATGTTATTTGCTCCGCCGACGCCAAAAGACCCAGGGCAAAACGAGCGCGCTGACAACCGCCCATCATATTCATTCAACGGCGCGGTCAACACAGCGCAGCAGGGCAACGCCGTGGCCGTCGGCTACGGGCGTTTGATTATCGGATCACAGGTTATCGCGGCAGGGCTTTATGTCGAGCCTCTCTGAAAAATTGATTAGCGGCGCCGGTGGCGGCGGTGGTAAAGGCGGCGGCGGCGGCACAGCGCGCGTGGCGGTCGAATCGCCGGACAGTCTGCGCTCGCGCCAATATGCGCGCGTGCTGGATGCGTTGTGCGAGGGGCCGATTGTGGGCTTGGTCAACGGCGCGCAATCCGTATTCCTGAACGATGTGCCTTTGCAAAATGCGGACAGCAGCTACAATTTTAGCGGCGTGAATTTGGCAACCCAGCTCGGCACGCAGATACAGAGCTACCTTCCGGGATATGGTGACCCACAGGCAGCCACGACGGTCGGTGTGGAGATCAAAGCCGCGTCGCCCGTGGTGCAGACAATTGCTGCGAATGCCAATCTCGACGCGATACAGGTCACGATAGGTTTCCCGACGCTCACCTATCAAAACCCATCGAACGGCGATATCGGCGGCACAAGCGTTGACATCGCCATCGATCTGCAAACCAACGGCGGCGGCTATCTCCAAATAATCGCCGATACCATTACCGGCAAGACGACCACGCGCTACCAGCGCGCGTACCGCGTGGCATTGACCGGTACCGGCCCGTGGGATATCCGCGTGCGGCGCATCACCGCCGATTCGACAGCGAGCAATCTGCAAAACAAAACATTTTGGGATTTGTATGTTGGAATAATAGATAGCAAGCTGCGCTACCCCAATACGGCGCTTGTCGGCTTGCAAATAGATGCGTCGCAATTCAATGCCATACCCAAGCGCAGTTATGACGTGAAGATGCTGCAAGTCAGCATCCCCGCGAATTACAACCCCACTACGCGCGTCTATACCGGTGTGTGGGACGGCACGTTTGTCACGGCGTGGACTGATAACCCGGCGTGGTGTTTTTACGATTTGCTCACCAATAGCCGCTACGGCCTGGGCGAATTCGTGCAGGCGGCGCAGGTTGATAAGTGGGGCTTGTACGCCATTGCGAAATATTGCGATCAGCTCGTGCCAAATGGCTTTGGCGGCACCGAGCCGCGCTTTACCTGCAATCTTTATTTGCAGACGCAGGCCGCTGCCTACACAGTGCTGATGAATTTCGCCTCGCTGTTCCGCGCCATCACGTATTGGGGCAGCGGTGCTATTTACACGGTGCAGGATGCGCCCGCCACGCCGATCGCGCACTTTACAAATGGCAGTGTGATCGATGGAGAGTTTTCATATTCCGGCTCATCTCGCCGCGGTCGGCATACCGTGGTGTTGGTATCATGGAACGACCCCGCTGACTACTATCGCCAAAAAATCGAGTATGTATCCGACGATGCCGGAATCGCGCGCTATGGAGTGCAGCAGACGAGCATCGTGGCCATGGGCTGCACCTCGCGCGGACAAGCGAACCGGCTCGGCAAATGGATGCTGTTGTCCGAGACGCTTGAGCTGGAAGTTGTCACCTTCAAGGCGGGCTTGGATGGCACCTCGCTTTACCCCGGCGCCATCATCCGCACGCTTGACCGTCACCGCGCCGGCGTGCGCTATGGCGGCCGCGTGGTGGCGGCCACCACGACCAGCCTGACCATCGACTCGCCGGTTACGTTATCGAGCGGCATCAGCTACAACGTGACGGTGATATTGCCGGACGGCACATTGGCGACAAATACGCTGACCAATGTTCCCGGTGCAACATCGATATTGACATGGACCACCGCGCTGGCCACGCTGCCGCAGCTAAATTCGGTGTGGCTATTGGCGGCGGATAACGTCAACCCAGAAGTGTGGCGCGTAATCACGCTTGTTGAAAAAGACATGTCGCAGGTCGAGGTCACAGCACTCGCCCACGACGTGAACAAATACGCCAACTCAGAAAACACGCTCCAGCTCGCACCGCTGCCGACCACCACCATCACCTTGATGCAGGTGCCGGTGGCGAGCGTTGCTATCACGACCAACACCGCGCAGCCGCTGGACAGTTCGCTATTGTTGGAGATACAAATAGCATGGCCCGCTGCGGTTAACGCCACAGGATATCGAGTCGAATTGCGGCGCGACAGCGATAACTGGGTATTAATCGGCAATACCACATCGCTCATCGCTGTGGCTGGCATCAAGCAAGAGGGCACATATACCGCGCGCGTCACGGCGTTAAGTGCGCTGGGTGCGCCTAGCGTGTCTACACTCTCAGCCGCCACGGCGATTTATTGGAGTTCGGTACCCCCGCCAGATGTGACCGGCTTCGCCGTCAAGCAAAACGGCGGCGTGGTGACGTTTAACTGGGCACAAGTCGGCTATTTGGCGATCAAGGGATACGACGTACGTTATGGCGCGCAGACGATCACCGACTGGAACCTGCTCACGCCTTTGACAGAGGCAACGCGCGGCACAGAGATGACAAACGCAAGCGTGCCGCCTGGTGCATGGGTGTTCGCCATACGCGCGCGCAATGTCATCGATCAGTTATCCGTCACCATGGCCACCACCACGCTCACGGTGACCAACGAAAACCCAACTATTTCGGTACGCCAGGAATGTCCCGGCCTCGATGGCACGGTGAGCGGCTTTCTCAAGCACTGGACCGGTGTGCTGGCGCCGCTGGGCCAGTTTGCCTGTTCGACCTATACCCATTGGGAGGACTTCGGCGTTGTTTATCTGGGATCAACGCCCTATGTGCCGGACCCGGTTGCCACGGCGACCTATACGCAAAACGCGCAGGATACGGCCTATAACGACACGCTGCGGCTGTGGTCGATCATCACCGCGACGCCTGGGCCCAGCGTTTCCGGCACGCCGGTGACGGCGTTTTCACTGGATTATTGGCTATCCGGCGCAGTCGATCCCAATGTGTTCAACGCTTGGGGTTCCGCGAGCGCGCAACTGCGCTACTTCCGGGGCCGCGTGACGGAGACGCCGGGCATCGTGCCGAGCTATATCAGCGTGTTCACGATAACGGCGGATAAGCAAAGCGCGAACAAATCAGACGGCGCGAATTTCGTCGTCGCTGCCGGCGGAACGGCCGTGACATTTACCGCGACATTCCACGCACCGCCGTTTGTGAATTGCATCGTGATCGGTTCTACGGCGCTGTTCGCCACCGCGAGCAACATCACAGCCACCGGCTGCACGATCCACGTTTTCAACACATCCGGTGCGGATGTTGGTGGCACCGTCAATTGGACAGCATCGGGGTTCTAAAATGCCGAAATTTGCCTATTTCAACGCCGCTGCGAATCCCGCGCCTGTGCTGGGCTGGTACGACACCGACATCGGTGAGTGGCCAAATCTGCCGGGCAGCGATTACCTCATCGAGGTCAGCGCCGCCGATTGGGCGATCCGCGACAGCCAAGCCTGGCAAGTGCATCATCGCCAGCTTGAGCCAGTGCCCGGCATCACGCTGGCGCAGGCCCAGGCCGCTCAACTTGCTTTGATTGGCGCGGCCTATGATGCGGCCTATCAACTGCCGGTGTCGTACATGAGCACCACATTCCAGGCCGATACCGGCTCGCAGGATGTGCTGAGCAAGACGCTAGCCGCGCTGACGCCGATTGGCGCCGCGCCGGCAGGATTTTATTGGGCCGATGCCAACAACATGCAAGTGCCCATGACGCTGGTGCAGTTGCAAGGCTTGGCCGCCGCGATGATGTCGCAAGGCTGGGCAGCATTTCAGCACAAACAGACGCAAAAAGCAGCAATCCGCGCGGCGATAACCGTGGCCGCAGTGCAATTAATTACCTGGTGAAGATCAAATGACCGCAGCAACATTTTTGCAAACCAATTTCAACACCCAAGACCCTACCACATATCGCGGCGCGATCGATGGCAACTTCGCCGTGGCCGCTCCCATAGTGGATAACTTCGCCCCGCACGCCGTCGCCACGCCAAACATGACTGTGCAACTCGATGCCGGCGCTATCCCCGGCGTAGGTGTGATCCCGACGCAGGTTGGTCTGCAAACGTCCGTCACGCTAGTGGCACCCGCCGCCAACCAGCGCAAGGACATCGTCTACATCGACGCCGTCACCGGCGTGATCGGGGTAGTGACCGGCACCGAGGCCGTGAGCCCGGTAGACCCCGCCATCCCATCCGGCAAGATCCCCGTGGCACGGCTCGCCATGGTCGTCGCCATGACGACTGTAACCAACAGCATCATCACCGACCTGCGCGCGCCGGCTATGGCGGTTAGCAGCACTGGCACAGTCACGGCTATCAACGCCAGCGCCACCATCACAGTCGGCCAATCCGGCACCACGTTTAAATTGTCCGGCGTCAGCGTCACGGCAACGCTGCCAACGCCTGTGGGTAATTCTGGCGTGCGCTACCGGTTTTTCGGCTCCGACGCGAGCACGCAAACGATCAGCACGCCTGCGGCGACGATGATCAATTTCCCGGACGGCTCGACCGCTGCAACGTGGGGGATCAGCAATAATCAACAGATTGATATCCAGTCGGATGGTGCGGTGTGGCGCGTGCTGGGGATGGCTGGTTTGCAATTGGGGCAAACACCAGCAACATCGGACAACACCACCAAGCTTGCGACGACGGCGATGGTGCAGGCGGTAAAAGCAACGCTGCCAACGCCGATTGCTTCGGTTGGTGCAACCGCACCAGTGCAATCAAGCGGCGGAGCAACCCCAAATATCTCCATGCCCGCTGCATCAGCCTCGGTGGATGGTTACATGACCGCTGTTGCGAAAGCCAAACTTGATGGCATTGCAGCAGGGGCGACTGCTGGTGTACCGCAGGATGTTGGTGTGTATGGTGTAGGAACTATTTTATTGATGTTTATATACACAGCCGCCACTTCTGTTGCGCCGGGAGGAACCATCTTGGGTAGTAGTCTGTACGGCTCTTCTTTTGTGGGTGGAGTGGTCGGTTTCGGGGCGATAACTGCTCCTGGAACATGGAGAAATATATCCAACAACATTATCAGTTCCAACGATCACGGATTTTTCCAGAGAATTGCTTAGGGCTGCAAACTCCCGTTTAGTTTGCTAATTTATCAAGGAGTTTTAAAAATGAAATTCACGATCACCAACCCATCCGATGCAGTGTTCCCGATCAAAGTGACCACGCAAGTCGAATCCGGCTTTGAAAACGGCGACCCAGCGGGCCTAGCCGAAACCATTTTGCAACCCGGTGAGTCTGGATCGTTTGAGAACGTCGCCAGTGTCAAGGGCATGACCGGCGGCGGAAGTTAATTTTCCCGACCAGGGCGGCGCATAGAAGCGCGCTAATCAAGTGATGTGGTGCCAAGCCGCCATTGAGCGGCTTTTTTTATTGA
>JBDSHM010000357.1:0-1678 GCA_039918495.1 Sulfuriferula sp.
CGAATTCCTGGCGAAGTACCCCAATAGCGTGCTGCCCGGCCAACGCCGCGCCTTGACCGCGATGAAGACCTGCCGCACCACGCGCAGCCTGCGCATGCAGGCGGAATGTGTGGCGTGCGACGAACAGCTGTTTGTGCCGCACTCCTGCGGTCATCGCAATTGCCCGCACTGCCAGGCGCATGAATCCCAGCAATGGCTGGAGCGCCAGCTTGCGAAACAGGTGCCTGGCGAGTACTTCATGCTGACCTTCACACTGCCTGCTGAACTGCGGCCGCTGGCCTGGACGCAGCAGCGCGTGATGTATGCGCTGATGATGCAGTGCGCCTGGGAGACGGTGCGCACCTTCAGTCTGAACGACCGTGCGCTGCAGGGCACGCCCGGTGCAACGGCGGTGCTGCACACGCATACCCGACGCATGGAGTTTCATCCGCATGTGCATCTGCTGATGCCGGCTGCGGCGATTGATGCCAAGCGGCGCTTATGGCGCACCAAGCAAAGCAAGAAGCCGGGCAAACATCAAGCGGGTTATTTGTTCAACCACAAGGCGTTGGCGAGTGTGTTTCGAGCGAAGGTACTGGCGGCCATAACAGCAGAGGGGCTGATACTGCCCAAGGACTATCCGGAGAAATGGGTGGTGGATTGCAAAGCCGTGGGCAGTGGTGAGAAAGCGCTGGTCTATCTCGGTCGTTATCTCTATCGCGGGGTGATACAGGAGAAGGATATTGTATCCGCAGATAAAGGTCTGGTGACGTTCCGCTATCAGGACAGCAAGACCCGGCAAATGGAATATCGCACGGTTTCCGGTGTGGAATTCCTGCGTCTGCTGCTGCAACATATCCTGCCCAAGAGTTTCCGGCGCGCACGCAACTTTGGTTTCCTGCACCCCAATAGCAAGAAGCTGATCCAGCTTGTGCACTATGTGCTCAAGCTCAATACCGACTGGGCGCTCAGGTGGATTAAAAAACGACCGCCGCTCACCTGCCGTTGTTGTGGCGCTGAAATGAGGATTGTGCGAACGCGGATTCCGGTGCCGCATCAACAGGCTTATCCGCCGAATGCGATAGTGGGTACTCAGGCGATGTAAGCAAACCTGCAGCCGAGGAGTGAAGGATATTCTGCATCCGTAAGCTGAGGGAAAGACTTGCCCCGGAGAAGGCTAAATCAGCCTGATATTGAGGTTGTCTGCTGTTTTGTTGCTGCAAGGGCAACGATGATCACGGGTTTCTGAGCAGCGCTGTATCTGACAGCGTGTTGAAACGGTGAATCCCAATAATATATTTCCATAGAGAATGTAGTGCGTAGGTTCCGGGCTTGTCCAACAACCGGTTCAGATTGTGGCTCGCTTCGCGATCACAATCTAACCTTATTCGTTAGACTTCTGATAACGAACCGTCATTGCCATTGCTCAGTTGGTGTTGATTAAGGTGGCAATTTTTAGTTCGGCATCGGTAGGAGGCTCGAACTCTTTTTCCATATAGTCAAACATTGTCGGAGTGACCTCAAAAGAAAAAGTCTCACCTTTTTCGGTGTTGCGAGCTATAACGCGCTTCAAACGAAGTGAGTACGGTGCATTGACATAGTGCATTTGAACGTGGACACCTTGCTTCTCAGCCAACCCAATAAATTGATTTCTATTTATGACTTTCATAAAGCCAAGGTCAAGAATTACATTTCCGCC
>JBDSHM010000358.1:0-2743 GCA_039918495.1 Sulfuriferula sp.
CCAGACAGCCTGCACGCACCATGGACGCTGCATTCGGGGCAACGCTACCGCGCATCTTTTCCGAGCGACGCAGCAGCGCTTTGACACGCGCCTGCAGCTCCGGGATGCTGAACGGCTTGCCCAGATAATCATCCGCTCCCAATTCCAGCCCAACCACACGATCAATTTCACTGGCCTTGGCGGTCAGCATCAAAATCGGCGTGTAATATCGGGGGTCCGAACGCAGTGCACGGCATATTTCCAGACCATTCAAACCGGGCAACATCAAATCCAGCACGATCAAGTCAAACGTGCCGTTGCGTGCCAGTTCCAGCCCCGCCAACCCGTCTGCTGCACAGGTCACCTGCAAGCCCAGATCCTCCAGATGCAAACGGATCAGATCGGCAATTTCTGCAGTGTCTTCCACCACCAGTGTGCGGCAATCATTGAGCATATCCATGCTCCTTAGTCTGATAAGCGCACCCAACCTGACATCAGATGCACAAAATTTGTTATCAAAATGATATGTTCACGCAACGCAGCCGAGATTATCAGCCCTCAAACTGAGGCTGTCACTCAAAGCAAGCGGAGACGCATCATGCAACCCAATCAGAAAACCAACTTCGAACACGCTGCCACCACGCATCGCGCCTATCTCTATAACTTTGCCCTCAAGCACGTAAGGGATGTCCATCTGGCCGACGATCTGGTGCAGGAAACCCTGCTCGCCGCATTACAGAGCGCCAGCGACTATGCCGCCCGCTCCACCTATCGCGTATGGCTGACCGGCATACTCAAACACAAAATGCACGACGCTTTTCGTGAGCGCGGACGTCACCTGTGCCTGGAAGACGAAGCCGGCGACAATCTGCTGGAACACGATCCCGATTCATTCAGCCTGCACCAGGTAGCCGACAGCCTGCTGCCGAACCCGCAAAAATCCATTGAGCTGCGCCAGTTGTTACACGGGGTAGATCAAGCTTTGCGGGCCATGCCGGCAAGCATCTCGGCGGTGTTCTATGCTCGTGAAATCGAGGGCGAATCCGCCAAAACAGTATCACGGCGTTTTGCGATCAGCGAGGCAAATGTCTGGGTACGCGTGCATCGTGCACGCAAGGCAATGCAGGCCTTTTTAACTTCCACAGGCCTGGATGAGCGTCGTCCTGCGACCGCTACAACATGTCGACAAACCCAATCTGCACTCGTCGCCGCTTAAACGCTGAACCTGTTCTTCAATGTAACCAATCAATAATCGCAGGCAACAAAAAACCCCCGACCAGCGGGGGTTTTTTGCGATCCGGTAAAACTTAACCGGCTTGGATGTTCGAGGCTTGCTTGCCCTTCGGTCCGGTCGTCACGTCAAAGCTGACGCGCTGGTTTTCTTGCAGGGTTTTGAAACCGGCTGCGTTGATCGCCGAGAAGTGCGCGAATAAATCATCGCCGCCATCATCGGGAGTAATAAAACCAAAACCTTTAGCGTCGTTGAACCATTTCACAGTGCCTAATGCCATTTTTTTTCCTAACTCATAAGTCGTTTGGGCGGTCGCCCGTGATCTATCGAATCAAGAAAAAACAGGGCCAACTTAACGTACCGCAATTTGGTGCTTGAATTCCATAGAACGCGTATAAGGCTACAGCATTTCAATAGCTTTGGGTTTATTTTTTTCAGATGCTACCAAAATAACCGCCAAATAAAGAGAAAATCGCTCCCCCTATCCGCTTCATCGGCACCCTGGCAGGTGCAATCGGCACAACACCTGGGGCGGGCGGTGAAAGTCCCCTCTATGTCTGGGGCGTGGATCGCGGACAAGGCACTGAGCGCTTTCTGTCCGGCACACCCTCCATCGGCGACGGCGTGGCCTTCGACTCGGTAGTCATCCTGCGCCCGAACGGCACGGCCAACGTCAACCTGTTCGGGCTCGGCGGCGGCTCGACCAACCTGCCCGCCGGCACGGCCCTGATCAGCGGCAACACCATCTCCGCCTTCCTGAACGAGACGCTCCTGCCGTCGCTGGGCAAGAACTTCAGCGAATACACCTGGAACTTCTGGCCCCGCTTCGGCGCCGGTCTGAACGCGCAGATCAGCGACTTCGCGCCCAATGAAGCATCCGGCGCGACCGATGCCGCAAACGCCCGCGTCACGGTGCCGGAGCCTTCCTCGCTGGCGTTGCTGGGGATCGGAGCGCTGGCCTTCATCCGGCGCAGGCAAAAGCGCTGAAGCAGAAACCAAGGGGGCAGCTCATGCTGCCCTCATACATTTATCTTGTGCGCTGCGCGTGAATGTTTGAGTGCCGTGGGCAGCCCGGCGGCTGGTTGCCATACACAAAGCCGAGCAAAGGAGTGGTATAAAGCTTTTCGTGTTCGAGTCTGCCGTGTCGAGCGCGAGTATGGTTTCTAATTTGCAGCCCAACCCGGCAGTCAAGCGGGACGCCACAAAAGCGCCGCGCCCCTTACTTTTACGGGTGTGCTGGGCATGGCACGTAACTATGTCGATGGAAGTCCGGCAGCCAGGTTTTCGCAGAGCCGAAGGCTAGGAGAACGGCAAGGGTGTTGTCGCGAGGCAAGGTCTATCGGTGCGCTGAATCCAAAGCTGTGGGGCGATTCACTCCCCTTCTGCGCCGCTTCGTCTGAGCCGGTCGGACGGGAGATTCAGGCGAGCACTGTTTGAGCTCCGCAGCAGCTTGCGGTTTGTGCAAGCTGTCAGGGCGAGTTGCGCAGCCCCCGCCTGAACGGCCCAGACGAAGGGACTCCGAAGGGGCGGCGC
>JBDSHM010000359.1:0-1661 GCA_039918495.1 Sulfuriferula sp.
GCATTGCTCCCCATCTTGAATTGGTCTCATTCAATAAGGATGATGTTCTGTATGAATTTGATGAAAAACTGAAATATGGTTATTTCCCCACTACACTTATCGCCTCTTTGCTTTGCAGCATGGAAGACGGCGTAACGGCAGAGGTTGCTATGGTAGGGAGTGAAGGCATATTGGGCGAATCCATTTTCATGGGTGGAAAGACGGCACTCACCAAGGCTTCGATTCAACATGCAGGAGATGCATACAGGATGAAATCCTCGATTCTAAAAGAGGAGTTTGATCATTGTGGGGCGTTGCAACACTTGCTTCTGCGTTATACCCAGACGCTGATTGTTCAGATGGTGCAAACGACAGGCTGCAATCGACGTCATACAGCCGAGCAGCAATTAAGCCGCTGGCTACTCCTTAATATCGATCGCTCGTCCACCCATAAAGTGAGCATGACCCAGGAATCATTGGCGAACGTATTGGGAGTACGTCGAGAGACGATTTCAGACGCGGCCGGAAAATTGCAAGAAGCGGGTGTCATCACTTATAGCAGAGGGCATATCGAAGTTATTGATAGAGCCAAACTGGTGGCGCTATCATGCGAATGCTATGACATTGTGAAGAAACAGTATGACGAGTTACTTGCTGAGTTAATTGAGAAAAAAGGCTGTGATCATTCAAAAACCTCCCAGTAATATTCCCGTAGCCGAAATCGAAATGGCTTATTCCTGAATTTGGCCAGCAAGATCATCCCTGGAGATTTTGGTAAGGTCATTGCGTGAAAAATCGGGTTTGTCGATAGGCCATTTCAAGCCTTTCTGTAATTTCTTCAGCTATGCGCATCCATTTGTTGCTAACCTAGCGCCGTCTTGATGTTATTGCCTTTTTTTCCTTCGATCCTTGATGCAAACTCTTCCCTACTGGCGTTTGTCCGGTTTCTATTTTTTTTACTTTGCCTTCGTTGGGGCGATGTCGCCGTACTGGGGTCTTTACCTAGAGTCGTTAGCTTTCAGCGCTTTCCAGATCGGTGTATTGATGTCGCTGTTGCAAGTGATGCGCATTTTTGCACCGAATATTTGGGGCTGGATGGCAGATCGTAGCGGTCGACGCGTGATGATTGTGCAACTGGCCGCATTGGGCAGCATGCTGGCGTTTCTTGGCGTATTTTTTAACAGCAGTTTCGTGTGGCTGTTTGCCGTGATGGCGACCATGAGTTTTTTCTGGAGCGCATCCTTGCCACTGGTCGAGGCGACGACGCTCTCGCATCTGGGCGCACATAGTCACCGTTACGGTCGCATCCGCCTATGGGGTTCCGTCGGCTTTATCGTGGCGGTGTTAGGGCTGGGTTATTGGTTGGACGTGCGGCCAATCAGCGATTTGCCATGGGCTGTACTGGGATTCATGGGGGGCATCGTGTTACTAGCCAGGCGTATCCCAGAGGCTGCTATCGAAGTGCATGGAGCAGATCATTTGCCGGTATGGCATATCGTGCGCCGTCCTGAAGTCATGGCGTTGATCGTAGCGTGTTTCCTGATGGCGGTAGCTCATGGGCCGTATTACACCTTTTATTCTATTTACCTGGTGGATCATGGCTATACCAAAAGCGCGGTGGGCTGGTTATGGGCGTTGGGAGTCATCTGTGAAATTGCCGTATTCCTGTGGTTGCCACGTCT
>JBDSHM010000360.1:0-2482 GCA_039918495.1 Sulfuriferula sp.
ACCTGAATGCCGGCATCGCTGATACGAAAGGTATGCAAACCGGGCGCCTGGGCCTGACCGCGCATTTTGACCACTTGCATTTTACGCACCATGGAATTGCGGTGCAAATTTTGGGAAAGCCAGAGGATGCCATCCGCCACGGTAAAAATCGGGCTGGACTCTGCTTCCGGCAGTAGATATTCACCGATCAAAAAGGTGGTTGCCTGCCAGCTGGTCATTTGCATGCCCAGTTGCTGCACGAACCCCTGCAGCTCGGACACTCCCTGCTCCTTCTGCGCCGCTGACTTCACGACGGATCGAAACGAATCGACAAATACCAGGCTCGGCGTATAGTCTTCCACTTCTTTGGCAATGCGTGACAATACGCGGTCAAAATCGCCCTCCAGCAGGTCTGCCGACAAGTTGACGTAGCGGATCGATGCGTTGACTTTATCAATATCAAAAAACGAAAACTGCTGTTGATAACGCAGCATCTTCAACGCGGGCTCGCCGAGCACCGTGAAGAACAGCGCCCGGTTATCCGGCTTGGCCAGCGAAAACATGATCTGGTGGGCGAGCGTGGTTTTCCCGCTTCCCGGCGTGCCCGCAATCAGGTTGAACGAGAATTCCGGCAGGCCTCCGCCCAACAGGTTGTCCAGACCAGGCACGCCAGTTAGCAGACGACGTATGCTTACCTTGTTACTCATTTTTTAACTCCTTTCCGGCCCTGTTTGAAGCGTCATTGCCCCAAGCCGAATGTAAAATACCGGTCGTTAACGGCTCGCCGATTAACGCGGCCAGAATGTCGGTGAAAGTGATCAGTAACAGACTGCTTGCTGCACTGGCTTGTTCTGGCGTTTGTCCTGCAAGATTTGTTTCCAATTGCGCGAACCGGTGATCCGGCTGTGATAATGCGGCAGCAGCGAGCCAGGGAAAGCTGGACTGGGTAAGGAATACACTGCGGGTGTAAAGCGAATTGAAACCCGCTTCACCGACGATGGAAATGATTTGGGTAGCCATCTGTCCCCATAAGGTGTTCGCAACCGATGCAACGTTTTCGGGGTGCAATGCCATGAGACTTTTGATTTTCTGATGTCGCTGCAAGTCACTCGTTTTCATAAGAAAATCTCAATAATCGGTCAATATGACGATGTGGATGAAATACGGCCACAGTTTCAATCCGAAACAACCATTAGTGCATGGGTTTAAACAAGTTTACTGCATCAGTAGTGTCCGGGCGTCCAGATTGAGGCGTTTCTTGACGATGCCACGAGCATAATGATGGATACGGTAATCCAGATATTCTATCTTAATACAGCATTTTCGTAAGTGTCATAGAACTTCGGGATACGAAATGATTTACTTGAAAAATAATTCGACGTGCCAGTGCGCCTTGTAGAGCGCGCAGATGGTGGCTGCTGGCAAGTTGAAGGTATTCACGAGCATCAGTGTCTTGCCTGTCTCGGCATCCTTGAAACGGAGGCGACGCAGATGTTCGGGATAATTCTTGCGCCTGATAACGCCGGTGAACGCGACGGTTTGATCGCAGATGATGTCCGTGATGGCGATCTACCCGAGCCGGTTTCAGTGCGTCTCTGTCACCTTGTTAAGATTGGCCGGCGCATCGGGATTGAGATCCATCCGCTGGGCTAATTCTTCACACGCAAGTTGTGCCAGAAAGGCAAACACAGCCGCGCGAGCCCAGCGGTCTTCAGGCAACTGAATCGGCAGTCCGGCTTCATGAGTGGAATCTGTGCCAATGGTGATGAATGGCACACCCCTAGCCAGCAGGGTTGTCACCACTGCCTGCTTGCTGGCCATGGGCTCGTCTGTACCGGAAAACAGAACCACACGGTCGGACGCATTGAACATGCCGATGGGGCCATGCAGGAATTCGGCGGCAGAATAACCCGTCGCCGGCATCCCCAGACTTTCCTGGGCTTTAAGCGCGGCATCCAATGCGCCGGCATAGGATGGTCCCCGCGCAATCCAGGCCACAGTTCGAGCGCCGGCCAGGAAGGTAGCCAGCGAAGAGGCGGCCTCGCTATTCAGGATGGCGTCCATGGCCTGAGCAGTCTGTTCTGCCGCCTGTACCAGCGGATAGCCTGCCACAGCTGCCGCCGCGAATAGCTGAGCGGTAAAGCTCTTGGTGGCTGGTACTGCTTGCTCAGGGCCACAATTCAGGCGGAAGATCGCATCGGCATGTTCGGCCAGACGTATCTCATTCCCCGCAGCGCCAGTGACGCCCACTGCCAAAGCGCCTTTGGATTTAAGCCAGCGCAAGGCATCGGCAATATCGGTGCTTTGTCCGGAGGCCGAGAAAGCGTAGACCACCGAATCGCTCCAGTCTGCATCGGGCAGTTCCTGCGTCGTCACCCAGGGGCGAAATTCTACCGGGTGGCGACCGGTGCGCAGCATGAACAAGTAAGCTGCGAAGGTACAGGCATTGCCTGAGCTGCCTCGGCCGATCAACACCACGTTGCGGCGCTGGTTGCTGCGCTCA
>JBDSHM010000361.1:0-9039 GCA_039918495.1 Sulfuriferula sp.
GCAGAACAGCCACGTCGCTTGTTCCATAATAAGTAGATTCTGTAAATGTTTTGTCTTTCTTTAGGTTGCTGAATCGCGTTTGCAGATCGCTAGGAATCTGGTTTATATGATCAAGAAGTACACAATATACAGAATCCAATGCGGAAGAATTTAGCGGTCCCCGAATGTGAAATGGCTTGGTGCCAAGGTTTTCACAGATCAGTTCAGCGATCTTCGGAAAATTTTGCACGAATTTTATGGTATGAGATGTATTGCCATTTTTATGCGTATCCATAGCAACATTCAGGAACTCTTTCATCGGTTTCTCATATCTTAACCAACCTGAATTAGATAATGCAAAAATACGTAGGATAAGTTCTACATCTTTCTGATGTGTGTCCTCAAATTGCTTGCCAAGAATCTTTCGCCAGTACTTATCTTTATTTAAAGAACGAAGAATGTTTACTAACTCACCTCTGAATACACAATTTCTGATTTCTTGTGGCTTTAATGGCGTGCCACCAGTATTTAACCTCTCAAAGATATGGTAAACACTTGTGCTTTCTCCCTTAGGACTCAACTGGCGGATATTTATAGCCCGTAAGACACTAGACTTTAATTTTCGTTGTGACGATTCGTCTAAGTCATCGTATCGCTTTTCTGCAAAAGGGCTTCTGTTGTCTAAACCGGTAAGGCGAAATATTTGGCGCTGACCTTTTGTACTCTCATTTTTGAAATATCCTTCAAAAAAGAAGCACACGCTAAGTATTCGCTGCTGACCATCTACTATTAAGCTTTTGTTGTCATTTTCTATATAAAAAAATACTTGTGGAACAGGCAATCCAAGCAAAAATGATTCAATTAATAAAGATGCCTGCTTAATGTTCCAAACAAAATTTCTCTGAAATTCAGGAATAACGATATCGCCGTTAGTCCACATATCTTTAATGACGGAAAGGGTTAAATCTGATGGATAAGATGCAATGTCGTAAACAACAAAGGCTTCTTCGTCATCTTTTTCCTCGTCAATAATTAGCTCCTCTGAGTCTTCAATAGTTGTTTTGTTTGATGACATTGCTAACCTCACTAGATATTTTAAAATTGATATTTTCGATATTACCCCGTTCAATTAACGCCGGGAGTTATAAATCATCAACCTGAAATCTATCAGAAAACTATCATCTTCAGATAGCTAAAAACACATAGGCCAAAAAGTATAGGTATACGATGGTGATGGGATCCAGTACTAACTGTAGAGTCCCGGATGATTACATTGACATGAAGCGCTGGCCATTGTTTGTTGCTCGAAGCTTCTTTCGGTCTATCATCGACGACTATACCCGCAGGGGGAGTATTCAACCATGATGGTTTCTCTACACAAGAATGCCCGGACAACGCCCTTGATTCGTGCCGAGATTGCCACAAGCACGGACAGTGCCCATGTGCTGGCCCAACGTTATGGCATTAGCGAAGGCCGGTGTACAAGTGGAAGCACCGTACCACCACGACGGATCGTTCGCACACGGCCCATCGGCTGCAAACCCATCTGACCCCTGCGCAGGAGGCCATTGTGGTGTATCTGCGCCGGGCCTTGCTGTTGCCGCTGGATGATCGTCTGGCCGTCATTCGTGAGTTCCTGTGTCCGGATGTCTCCCGCTCCGGCTTGGATCGATGCCTGCGCCGTCATGGCGTCGGCAACCTAAATGAGCTGAAGCCGAAGACGCCGCAGGAAGCGCCCAAGTCTTTCAAGGCGTACGAACGGGCTACCTGCACATCGATATCAAATACCTACCGCAAATGGCCGATGAGACCCGGCGCCGCTATCTCTTCGTTGCCATCGACCGGGCGACCCGCTGGATCTATGTGGCACTCAAGCCCAACAAGACCGCTGCCAGCGCCGAACGCTTTCTCAAGGCCCTGCACACAGCCTGTTATACTCAAAACCAACGCTTCAATAGTGCAGAGGATCTGGAGCAGACCCTGATGCGTTACGTCTATCTGTATAACCATCAGCTACCCCAGTCGGCACTGCATAGCCGAACGCCCATTCAGGCCATGAAAGATTGGTATCAAACTCATCCGAATCTGTTCAACAAGCGACCGTATAATCATCCGGGATGCGATAGCTATTTCTAGCTGGCACGAAAGATGCATATAGCACTTATTGGAAATAACAAATTCAGCTTGCGATGAACTCAAAACAATTATTGGAGGCCGCCATATTCAGGGGTGGGCCGCGCCTAACATGAAATTTAATAATGATCTTATTAAGACAAGAAGAAGCACAGTTGGCTTAGTGTTCCTCTATCTTTATGCATCCCCGGGTTGGCCAGTATGAATATACAGCTAACTGTTGTCTCGGCAATTACGGCTTGGGATGATCAGATACTGCATTGGGGGAATCAATTCATGTTCAAATGGCCGCTGTTTGATGGTGCTGTTGCATGGCTACTGAATGCAAATATCCTCAAATTCTTTCCCATGTTGCTAGTGGTTTGCTGGCTATGGTTTGAAAAAACAAACAAACAGATGCTTACCCGTCAGATACTGGTCGAATCCATGCTGGCTACTTTTGTCGCATTGAGTGTTGGGCGCATCTTGGCGTTAGGGCTGCCATTTCGGGATCGTCCAATCGTCCGGCCTGAGTTGCATTTTGTTACACCATTGGATATCAGTGTACGAAACTGGAGTTCATTTCCCAGTGATCATGCGGTCATGGCGTTTGCATTAGCAGCATCACTTTTTCGAATCTCGCCTAAAGTTGGGCTTTGGGCCCTTTTTCATGCCACCGTCTTTATTTGTCTTCCAAGGCTTTACTTTGGTTTGCATCATCCCTCCGATCTGATTGGTGGTGCTCTGATAGGCATCGCACTTGTTCTAGCGATATCTCATCTGCATGGGCGCCACGTTGTAACAGTTTTTTTTCTGAGTATTGAACGAAAATATCCAGGGATGTTTTACGCGATTGGTTTTTTCATACTTTATGAAATGGCCGAGATGTTTATCACCTTTCGGATACTCGCGAACTATATATTCCATTATTTAAAGCAACTACTCACTTGAGCGGGCGGGTCGCGTTGTTCCGCAGTTTAACGAGTGTGCGCGCTTTAAGAAGACTGAATGCTTCACCAAGATCACTTTAAGATCCACTGGGTGGCACGTCAGGCGCGCTGTCGCGGTTACTCATAACCGTGTGCCGAGCTGAACAATGAATTAACGCTCAAATACCGCAATGGATTCCACGTGGGCAGTATGCGGGAACATGTTGGCGATGCCTGCAGCGCGCAGGCGATAGCCTTTTTCATGCACCAGCACGGCAGCGTCGCGCGCCAGTGTGGATGGGTTGCAGGAGACATAGACAATACGGCTTGGCGCATCGGCGCCTAGCGATTCCACCAGTTTGGACGCGCCATCGCGCGGTGGATCGATCAGCATTTTGTCGAAATGGCCGAGCGCAGCCAGTTGGTCTGCGCTGATTTCGAACAGGTTTTCCACTCTGAATTCGGTGTTGTGAATGCCATTGCGTTCGGCGTTTTGACGGGCGCGGGCGACCAGTTCCTTGCTCCCCTCAATACCCACCACCTGTTTGGCGCGACGCGCGATGGGCAGCGTGAAGTTGCCCAGACCGCAGAACATATCGACGATGCGCTCGCCGGGTTGCGGGTCGAGCAACTGCATGGCGCGCCGCATCAGCACCGGATTCACCGCTGTATTCACCTGGGTGAACTCGCTGGGGCGGAACGGCATCACCAGATTGAATTCAGGCAGCGTATAGGCCAGTTCCGGCGCATCCAGCGGATAGAACGGCACGATGGTATCGGGGCCCTTGGATTGTAGCCACCACTGAATATGGTGCATATCGGCGAAACTGCGCAGCAGGACTTCATCGGCTTCCGCAAGCGGCACCATGTGGCGAATTACCAGTACGTCCACCGCATCTGTGGCGGCGAGTTCAAGTTGTGGGAGCTGGTCGCGAATGGATAGCTGCATGATCATTTCGCGCAGATGCGGAATGAGCGCCGAAATGCGCGGCGGCAGTACTTCGCAACTGGTCATTTCAGCAACGAAGCTGCTCTTCCTTTCGTGAAAACCGACCAGCACCCCGCCTTTTTTTTCAACCAGTCGTACCGACAATCGCGCCCGGCTGCGATAACCCCAAGCCGGGCCGTGAATCGGCGAGAGCAGTGTTTCCGGCCGGACTTTGCCGATGTGGGCCAGATTGTCTTCGAGTACACGTTGCTTGGCGGCGATCTGCGCCGATGGGTCCATGTGTTGCAGGCTGCAGCCGCCGCAGACGCCAAAGTGTTTGCAACGTGGTTTCACACGGGCCGGGCTCTCGCGCAGGATGCGCGTGACCTGCGCCATTTCGAACGACTCTTTTTTGCGGTACACCGAGTAGGTGACGGTTTCGCCGGTGAGCGCGCCATCGACAAAAATGGCCTTGCCGTCGCGATGCGCGACGCCGCGGCCTTCATGGTTGAGGGATTCGATATCGAGGGTAAGTGGAGTGGGGTTCATCAGGATGAAAAAAATTAACAGGAATCGTTAGAAAAAATATGAATTGTCGGATTGCGCGATGGATTTTTGGTGGACACGTACCAACACGATGCGTGGGCCGCTCATTTTTTTGACCACTACATCGAAATGCTCGAATTCGATCTTGTCGCCTTCCTTGGGAAGATTGCCGAGTTTCCACATGATCAGGCCGCCGATCGAATCCACTTCCTCGTTGTCGAGTTCTATGCCCAACGCGCGTTCCAGGCTGAATATTGGCAGACTGCCTTTGCCGATCAGGGTGCCATCGTCGAGTTTTGTCCAGTCATTCTGGCTATGGCCGAATTCGTCACGAATTTCGCCAACCAGTGCGCTCAGCATGTTATCCAGCGTGATAAAACCCTGCGGCGGACTACCTTTGTGGCCGATGATGGCAAAGTGCGGTGCGCCATTGCGAAAGCGGCGAAACAATTCCATTGCCGACGTTTCCGGCGTGACATACAGAACCGGACGGATGAATTTTTCCAGATCTTTGATATCGCCTTCCTTAAGCTCGGCCAGAAACAGATTTTTCAGATGAATGACGCCTTTGACCTCGTCATTTTCATCCAGATACGGATAACGGCTAAAACGATGGTGGGTAATGAGATCGAGATTCTCTGCCAGTGTATGGCTGGCCGACAACGCGATGGCCTCGTTAAATGGCCGCATCAACTCGGTGACCTCCAGATCGCTGAAATCCAGGGTATGGGCCAGCACGTTCCACTCGTCGCGGGTCAAATGTTCTGTTGCCCGGCTACTTTTCAGTATCAGCTTCAATTCATCGGCTGAATAATGGGCATCGTGACCATGCGAACGGTCCAGTCCGGTGAGCCTGAGTACCCAGTTTGCACTGGCGTTGAGTACCCAGATCGGCGGATACATCACCCAGTAAAATCCATACAGCGGGATGGCCGTCCACAATGCCACTTTCTCGGTCAGGCGTATGGCCATGGACTTGGGCACCAGTTCGCCGACCACAATATGCAGAAATGAGATGGTGAAAAACGCGAAGAAAAAAGCAATGCCGTGAATCAGCTTGGGCGATGCGACCCCAATCCAGGCCAACAGGGGTTTCAGAAATTCGGCAAAGGCCGGTTCGCCGATCCAGCCTAAACCCAGTGAAGCCAGGGTAATGCCGAGCTGACAGGCAGACAGGTAGGCGTCGAGCTTGGCGTGAACCTTGGCAAGGATGCGCCCGCGCAATCCATAAACCTTGGCGATAGCCTTCACGCGGGTTTGCCTGAGTTTTACCATGCCGAATTCGGCGGCCACAAAAAAACCGTTCAGTGCAACCAATAGCAGCGCAACGATAATCAAAAACAGATTGCTACCCATAACAAGAACACAATTCGTTCTTATCCTTTCCGGCTGTTGAGTTGTGTTTTGTAAATTGTAAAGGGGTGAGCGACCTGATGCAGCCTGGATTTGGATTCAGCTGAGCGCCCGTGTTGTGTATTGTGTGAGGAGCGGTGCTTGTATTAGGGCATGTTCTCGCCGCTGCACGCCAAGTGAATACCTCGCAAATGCAGAGGCTGGTAGCGGTCGGGATTTCAATATCAAAAACAGCAATGGTGGGCATGACAACGCGCCGTGAATCGGGAAAGGCTATTTTACCCGATTACACGGCGCGTTCGGATTACGCCTTTGGAAGCGGCGTTTACAGTGCGGCTTCTTCCGCGCTGATCAAGGCATTGATGAGCGCAATATTTACATCGA
Organism: Sulfuriferula sp.; assembly: GCA_039918495.1. Lineage (GTDB taxonomy): Bacteria > Pseudomonadota > Gammaproteobacteria > Burkholderiales > Sulfuriferulaceae > Sulfuriferula. Next base: position 6,232 of record JBDSHM010000361.1, read on the forward strand.
TGTAGGCTACCATGCATTGTGCCGAGCCACTCTCGATGAGTGCATCGTTGTTTGCTTCGCAAGCCAGAGCCAGTTCCAGGAAGCTGGCATGAACGCCGCTGCCGTCTACCAATGCCTGCTGGATATCGCTACTCAGATTCAGGTTGGCGATGGCTGCCTGTATCGGCATGTCGAGCATTTCGCCCAGTAAAGAGAACAAGCCGGTCAGGTAAAGTTCATCGCCATTGACTGGCTGCATGCTTTTAGCGGCCAGTGCTTTCATGAAACTGGCACGGGTCAGAGCACGCTTCAATACCGTCGGGCTGATGGTTGCCGGTTTGCCGCTGCTATGCAGCAGCAGGGTGAGCCAGCGATACAGCCCGGCATACCCCATGCGTTGCAGTACCTGACCTATCGAAGTGATTTCGTGAACGACGCCACTTCCTGCGCTGTTGGCAAAGCGAATCAGACGATAACTGATTACCGCATCCATTTTCAGCAGCGATTCCACCTCGGCCATAGCGGAGTGCGCCATGACCCGGTCGATGAGTTCCAATACGCGCAGGCGATTTACCGGCACGTCCTGGCAGGCTTTTCCGCCGACCTGCGTGACGAAACTGCCTTGAAACAGATCAAATCCGAGTTGGCGTGATACTTCCATGGTTTCGGCATTGCAGATGTCGGTTGCGATCAGCTGTTGGGCACCCATGCTGCGCAGGTTGCGTTGCAGGTTGTCAAGATGAATGGCGTCATAACGGCTGACATCGACACGCACTGCCTGAGTCGCTGCAACCAGAGGCTGCCATGCTGCATCGCCGCTGATTTGATCCAGCACGATACGATAGCCACGCTCGCTCAGGCGCTTGATTCTGGGTAACAGCATCGGGATATCGGTCACTTCGGCTTGTACGGCAAAAAGCACATTTTGCGGCGGCAGATATTCGATGTCGGCTGACATCAGGGTGTCCGTTGTCACGCTGGCGAACAGCATATTCTTTCTCAACGCGCCTTCTTCAAGCAGCGAATACAATCCCGCAAGCAGGGTTTCGTCTTCGGCATTGCGTAATTTCGGCATGGAGGCCTGGCCGTGGCTGTAAGCCAGTTTGACGCGCAACGTCAGTTCGGCGGCGTGAATTTGCCCATCACGGTCATATATTGTCTGTTGCAGCAGCAGGCGCTCGCGGATTTCATCCTGACGCGACGGTAGACCTTCCGTTTCGACGGCAAGTACATGAGTTGATATACCATGCAAATTACTGGCTACCGTGTTGACGATACGGGCCTTGTCGCAGGGATTCTGAATAACGTCGTTTTGCATGATGATCTCCGGCACTTGTTTACGACTAGAGATAAGCAGCAACTGTGCCATCCAAAAATGCCGGTTTATGAACACGGTGAAAATGCCTGCAAGCTAGGACTGACGCCATGACTAGGCTAAACTGAAACCATGAAATCCGAGCCCTTGGAAGCTGCTACCCGTTGGCATTTCGTCAACGCTGTCGAACAACTCGTCGAAGCGGCGCTTATTCGCGTCAGTACAGCGGCAAATGAGGCACTGCGCCTACGCGGAGCTTTCCATTTGGTGCTGGCGGGCGGCACCACGCCGCGGGTGCTGTATGCGCGCATGAGCGAACTCGATACGGACTGGGGTAATTGGCATATATGGTTTGGCGATGAGCGTTGTCTGCCCGTCGATCACCCCGAGCGCAACAGCCGAATGGCACAGGATGTCTGGCTGGCTGGGTGTGCCATCCCAGCCGCGAAAATTCACCCGATACCCGCTGAACTGGGGGCATCGGCGGCGGCTGCAGCCTATGCCAGTCGTCTGCATGAGGTGGGGGAATTCGATCTTGTACTGCTTGGGTTGGGGGAAGATGGCCACACAGCCAGCCTTTTTCCTGGTCACGATTGGGGTACTTGCCCGGATAGCCCGGATGCGTTGGCAGTACAGGATGCGCCCAAGCCACCTTCGGAAAGGGTGAGCCTGAGTGCCCACCGCCTTAGCCATACACGCGCATTGCTGTTTCTGGTGAGTGGTGCAGGAAAGTGCGATGCAGTCGCGGCCTGGCGCCGCCATGAACCGATTCCGGCAGCATCGATTCGGCCAGTAGCAGGCGTGGATGTGTTGGCTGAACGCATTTGTATACAAAAAAATGGAGAGGATGCATGAGTTCGTTCAAATGCCTGGCTGTACCTTTGGCCCTGCTATCTGGTCTTGCCCAGGCTGCTCCCCTGGATGAAAAACTCACTACTCAGGCCGACCAGAAAGCAGTCGCGGTCACGATCTACAACAATGACCTGGCACTGGTTAAAGATCAGCGTCAGGTCAATTTAGGTGTGGATTTCAACAAACTCGCGTGGCGAGATGTGGCGGCGCACATGCAGCCGGAAACCGCATTGCTGCGCAATTTGACAGCGGAGAAAGGTTTTCGCGTACTGGAGCAGCATTTCGATTTCGACTTGCTGACACCGCAAACGCTGCTGGAAAAATACGTTGGCAAGCAGGTTACCGTAATCAATACCAACCCTGCGACGGGCGTGGAAACGCGCGAACCGGCGACAGTGCTGGCCACCAATGGCGGCACCGTACTCAAATTCGGCGACCGCATCGAGACCGGTGTGCCGGGACGTCTGGCATTCGCCGGCGTGCCGGATAACCTGCGTGATCGTCCCACGCTGGTGATGAGCGTCATGAATCCGCACGCAGGTTTGCAGAATCTGGAGTTGTCCTACCTCACTGGCGGTTTGTCGTGGCGTGCAGATTACGTGGCTGAGTTATCCAGTCAGGATGACAAAATGGATTTGAATGGATGGGTCACGCTCACCAAC
>JBDSHM010000362.1:0-10299 GCA_039918495.1 Sulfuriferula sp.
GATATGAATCAATGAAATAAAAGCCTGAAAGTGAATGGGCGTGTGGCTCTGCTCTATGATTGTTCAATCATGGAAGAGACTATCGGGATATGCACTTCAGCACTCAACCCCCCATCTGTACGCGGTAGCAACAAGACCTGCCAATGGTTAGCCTGGGCCAGCTGCTGGGCGATAGCCAAACCCAAGCCGCTACCACCCGTTGCTTTGTTACGCGAAGTTTCCAAGCGGTAGAACGGCCGGAATACTGCCTCGACCTGATCGGCCGGGATGCCTGGGCCACGATCCATTATTCTAATCAACGCTTCTGTGGCTGTGCATACACATTCCAGCGTAACCGGTTTGTTGTCACCATAACGTAGCGCATTCTCGATCAGATTTGATAACACTCTGCGCAATGAATTGGGTCCTGCGCCAGCAATACAGGGATGTTGTGTTTCCCATTCCACCGTGCCCCCACTACGGCGGGCATCCTCAGCCAGCTCATCCAGCAATACACTGAGATCAAGCTTTTGTATCGGTTCGGCCTGCAAACCACGTGACAGTTCAAGAAAACTGCCGATCAGACGGTTCATTTCTTCCAAATCATGCTCAATCTGCGCTATAAGTCGCGCATCTGCGTCTTGTGGCAGCATAGCGAGAGCCAAGCGCATGCGTGCGATAGGCGTACGCAAATCATGCGATATTCCGGCCAGCAGCGTAGTGCGATTGGCCAGCAAAGCCTGGACCTCATTGGCCATGAGGTTAAAGGCTCGGGTCAGCGAAGCCAGCTCCGTGGCACCTGATTCCGGTAGCGGCTGCGGCATTTGTCCCTGCCCCACTACGCCAGCCGCCGCACCCAGCCGCACCAGCGTACGACTAATGCGCCTTACCATGACAATGGCAGTCAGCCAAGTCAACAGTGCACCAAGACTAACCAGACCGACAGCAGCCAGTGGCGATTGCACACCATAGCGGTCTCGTTCAAAACCAATACGAATCAAATGTCCACCCATGCGCATTTCTGCCCACACCCAACCGGTCTCCCCTGCTTTTAAAACGATATCCTGCCCTGTGCGCCGGCTGAGCGATTGTTCGATATAGTGGCTATTCAGAAAACTGTCGGCACGCTCCGCCAGTGGAGCATCCACGCGCTTGATGAGCAGATGATGATGAACGGCGAGCTCGCGCTCAAAATAGGGCCGTGTTTCCGGCGGCAATTCCACCCAGGTCTGCACGGATAACACCATCAATCCTGCCAGATCATCGGCTGAGCGTTGTGCCATTGGTTTTAGTATGGTCACTGCCACCACAGCCAGTGCGGCAATCTGAAATATCAGAAATGCCAGCCCGAGTATCGTCGCAGTGCGTCCGAACAGCGAAGCCGGCAATAGCCTCATGAAGCTGCGCCTTTAGGCGCAAACAAATAACCTTGTCCCCAAACCGTACGAATGAATACCGGATTGCCCGGATCAGGTTCAATTTTGCGTCGCAGTCGGGTAACGCGGACATCGATACTGCGATCAAACGGATCCCGCTCGTAGCCTTTGATCATATCCATCAAGCTGTCACGAGTCAGAACGCGATTGGGATGCTCGACAAATATGCGCAGAATCGCGAATTCTGCTGTAGTAATCGGTATTTCTTCACTGTCACGCAGCAGACGCTGGGCAGCCAGATCCAGGCTGAATGGACCGAAACTGGCGATACTACTGACTGCTGCTTCGGTGTTAGGCGTACCCAGTTTACGTCGCAGTACCGCACGTATACGCGCCAGCAATTCGCGTGGATTAAAGGGTTTGGGCATGTAATCGTCAGCCCCCACTTCCAACCCGACTATACGATCGATATCCTCACCCCGTGCTGACAGCATAATGATCGGCAGTGTCGTACTGGCGCGCAACCGGCGTGCGATCGACAGGCCGTCTTCGCCCGGCAACATCAAGTCGAGAATAACCAGATGCGGCTCTATCCGGCTCAACGCCTCATCCATTTCTCCGCCATCCGCAACACAGGTTACTGTATAGCCTTGGCTGACAAGATATTGTTCCAGCAACGCGCGCAACCCGGCGTCGTCATCCACGACCAGAATATGTTCTTGATTATTTTCCATGTCGCCAATATACAGCCGTCGTGACGGGTTTAGCTACCCGGTTACACTCTGTTACAGTTTAATACCGATTAGAAATGTTTTTGCAAGCTCTATCGTCCATAGTGTAAGCGTGGATTCGGAAACAGCATGACGCGAAAGGAGTAATCATGAAAATACGCAGTCTTATTCCCATTGTTTTTTTTGGCATCTTACTCGGTAGTGTTTCGCCAGCCTTTGCCCACCAACCGGCTTTTAACCTCCTTCCCACCATAAACAATGCCGCGCCATTTCAGCTGGCAAGCCGTGATGATGGGAATGATGCGCGTGGTAACGAGCGGGACCGCGCCGATCAAGGTAGCGACGGGCGTAATAATAGGCAACAGAATGACGTACGACGCGATGATCGACCAGGCCGTTTTGGCTACGGTTTTGAGCGCCGCAAGGAACACGACCGTCAGACAGATGATCGAGGACGCCAGTAAAACCGGAGTTGGTCAAATACAGGGGACGCCAGCATCAGAGGAAAGCCAGCCTGCATCAGCCAAAACCGGTAGGCGCTATCGGGCGCAAGATCATTATTGCCATGCGGTATCTGGCTACAACGCAGGATACTGCAATCCTGTCAGTGATTTGACCGCCACGTCGCCCCACGATCCGGGGAATGCACTTGTTTCAACGTCAATGCAACTGCGGCACAGCATCGAGGCACATCGGCGAATCCAGATGTTTGCAGCATCTTTCTTTAAGCATTTCCAGAATCATGGTGCATCATCGTCCTCGGCCCTACCCAGCGCATGGCATATTGCATGCAGGCGAGCAGCACGAATCCGATCGCCGATATCGGTGGTTGCGCCACGCTGCGCTATCGCTCCGGCATCGACACCCTGCGCTGCAGCCAAAGCGGTATGTAGATAATCCGCTGCCGGATAATCGCAGGTTTCAAATCCCGGTCGACCGCGTGCGTCACATTCACAGGCCTGAAGGAATTGTTCAAAGCGCTCCGGCCGACGCATGGCATCGGTCGCTTCCAGCATCTTGAGAATCGTGTTGGGTCGCAGTTGCTGTGCCCGGTGCACATCCCCATGATAACGGGCAGTCATTAGCGCCAGATCACGGCACTCGTTAGGCACCCGGATACGTTGACAGAGCGCCTTGACCAGCCCAACACTGCGCGCTTCATGGCCATGATGACGCGGCCATTCATCTATTGGTGTCGTACCCTTGCCAAGGTCATGGGTAAGCGCGGCAAAGCGTACCAGTAATGTGTAGTTTTGGGCGGCTGCATAGTCCACCACCAGCATTACATGGATGCCGGTGTCGATTTCCGGGTGGTATTGCGGGGGTTGCGGCACACCGAACAGCCGATCGACTTCAGGCATGATGCGCGCCAAGGCGCCGCAGGCACGCAGCGTCTCGAACATGCGTGATGGCTGTACTTCCATCATGCCGCGCGCCAGCTCCTGCCAAACACGTTCCGGTACCAGATGATCGACTTCACCACTGCCGACCATTTCCCGCATCAAAGCCAGCGTTTCTGGGGCGATGGAAAAATCGGTAAAGCGCGCCATGAAACGCGCCACGCGCAAAATCCTGACCGGATCTTCAACGAATGCAGCGCTGACATGACGGAATACGCGCGCCTCAATATCACGGCAGCCACCATAAGGATCAATGAGTTCGCCCGTTTCGGCTTTGGCGATGGCATTGATGGTCAGGTCGCGCCGAGCCAGATCCTGCTCCAGCGTGACCTCCGGCGCAGCGCTCACTTCGAATCCCTTATAACCCCGCGTGGTCTTGCGCTCGGTACGCGCTAGCGCATATTCATCGTGCGTAACGGGATGTAAAAATACCGGGAAATCACGCCCTACAGGTTGATAGCCCAATTGCGACATCGCTTCAGGCGTACTGCCCACCACGACATAATCACGATCTTTAACGGGCAGGCCGAGCAATTCGTCTCGTACGGCGCCGCCGACCGCATATATTTGCATGTCTGTGCTCAGCGTCCGGCACGATTGCGAAATGCCTGATAGCGCCCGCGCGGATGGCTGTCACGAAGGTATTCGGGAGCAACAGACTCGAGTGCCTTCGGCTTGTAACCCAAAGGCACCGGAAATTCACCGCTGCAGATGTTATCCACTTGCATGGCGAAGTAATTGTCGCGCGTCATCACTTTTTTGCCCGGTTTGAATTCCATCGCCCAAGCCTGCCAATAGGACATCATGTCGCACAATGCAATGATGCGCGGATGCGCACCCACGGTCTGACCCGCCAACGCTACCAGCTCCTTCAATGTGTATACCTTGGGTCCGCAAAGATCATAGGTCTGCCCAAAGCTGGCAGTATCATCCATGGCTTGCACGAACGCCCGCGCCACATCTTCCACCCACACTGGCTGAAATTTTGCGCCCGCATTCCCCAGCGGAATAAGCGGGAATGTCTGCGCCAACCCGGCAAACAAGGTGAGAAAGCGATCGCCTCGACCAAAAATTACCGAAGGCCTGAAAATCGTGGTGTAAAGCCTGGCACCGCGCACGAACTTGGGGCCGTCCAGATACCAGCGTTCATTATCGGAATGTGGCATACCGGCCTCGCGTACCAGCGCCTCGCCGATTCCCTTGGAACGCTGATAAGCGCTGTCGGAGGTGCCGGATGCCCCCAGTGCGCTCATCTGCAACAAGCGCTGGATACCATTTTCTGTGCAGGCATGGACTACCTTGCGCGGCAATTCCACATGAAGCCGCTGAAAATCTCCTCGCCGTGCTCCAGGTTTATCGATACGCCCTGGACGAATTTCATGCAGGATGCCCACCAGATTGATGACTGCATCCATACCCTGAAAATAATGTTTGAGCTGCGCCGGATCATGGATGTCAGCGTCAATCACTTCCACCGTAGGCAACACGATCAGATCCTTGGCACGCTCTCGATTACGAGTCAGGACGCGTACTTTGCGTCCCTGCGCAGCCAGCATACGCACGATGTTGGCCCCCACAAACCCATTGCCGCCCAACACACAAATGTTATTGAATTTCATGCCTGATCCTGAAGAGAAACTTACAAAGCCGTGGATTTTAACCTAAAATCTGCGTCCACTGCGGGACGGGTCAATTGTCGCAAGACGGGGCATTTTCATCGGTTCCTCCACACAGCGGCGGCGGCGCCACACCCGCTACTGTACCTAACCGTTCCCTGAGCGCCTGTCCAGGCTTGCCGAAACTGCGTGCGTAATAGATGGCGTTGGCCATGACTTTCTTGACGTAATCACGCGTTTCACTAAAGGGAATGCTCTCAGCATAAATTGCGCCTTCGAGGGTTTGATCACCACGCCAACGCCGGGCTCTTCCCGGCCCTGCGTTGTAACCTGCCGTCGCCAGCACTATCGATCCATCCAGATTCTGCTGTATGGTTTTCAGGTAATACATACCAAATTGCATGTTGGTATCCAGCTCATGAATGCTGTCCGCCTTGAAATGACGGATACCCAACTTGTTGGCAATCCAGCGCGCCGTTGCTGGCATGATCTGCATGAGCCCCGCAGCACCCACTCCGGATTTTGCCAGCGATACAAAACGACTCTCCTGACGCATCAAACCATATACCCAGGCTTCGTCCAAACCGTATTCCTTGGCGTATTTATGCGCAACGCTGCGATAAGGCGCCAAAAAGCGCAGATCAAAGTCGTGTAGCTGTTTAGTCCGGTTGGCGGTATTAATGGCGCGGTCGTACCAATCATTCTGACGAGCCAGTTCGGCGGCGGCGAGCAAGCGCCTGTCATCAAAATTGCGCGTCGCCCAGTTCCATTCCCTATTGGCATCGGTACTCAACTCCAGCTTGTATAAAGCCAGCGCACGGGCGATATCCGTAACGCGCCCCATTGCGGAGACATCATCCTCACCCACTTTGAAGTTAACGGTGCGCGTACCCAGCGAGGCTCCCAATTCCTCTTCTGCCAGCAGCCCGTAAAAATCATGTTCACGCGAGAGGGGCACCAACAATGTGTTCGCCTGATATTGCTTGTTATGTATCTTATAGGCTCGCGCCAGCCAATAGCGCCACGCCGACTCGGCTCGCTCACTGTCGCTCATCTGCAGAATGGTTGCCTGCACCACGTCCCAGTTACCTAAGCGTAGCGCTTCGCGTACTTTCCAGGCCAGCAATTCGTCATTCATGCCGTCAACGCCGGCTCGGTCAAACCAGCCCAAGGCCTCCGGAAGATGCTGCCGCGCTGCATACAGTCCGAGCTGCCCCCACACATAATGTTGATCCGATACTAAAAAATCAGCACGGATTGCTTCCCATAATGGTAAGGCATTGCGCGCATCCTTCCGGGCTAGCCGCTCGATTGCATAGATCGTCAGTTCGCGCCCGAACCGGCTATCCAGGTCGAAATCCGATTTGGTCAGCATCCGTTCCGGATTGGCAGTCACCACATCGACGAGACGTGCGTTCGGCTGTTGCTTAGACAAATAGCCAAGTACTGCCTTGGCTACGCTTTGATTGCCGGACCCCAACGCCAGGCGAAAACGCTGCCAGATATCATCCGTACTAATGAGTTGGGCGGAGACAAGGTTTTCGAATAATGGCGTACACGCATCGGGCAAGTCCTTGCCCGTAAACCACAGTGCCACGCCATCTTTCTGCGCCAATGTCTCGCCTTGGGCAAGACGACCGCGTATGGCATAACACTGGAGACTCAAATCTGATTTGACCAGCAATGGGTATTCAGTCAGAAAAGTGCTCCAATCCTGATTTTTACCCAGCAATTGCAGCCAGTCTCCGCGCAACTTGTCTGACAGGACGCTGTCGGTATTGCGCGCCATGAAATCACGTATTTCATACGGGCTCGCATCTTTCAGACGTGAGGATAATTCCCAGTACTGAATATAAGGCAGCAGAATAGAACCTTTGAGGCGCTCAGCATAGCCGGGAAGCAATTGAGTTTTACCGGTGCGGTAAGCCTCGCGTGCCGCCAGAAAATCGGCGTCGTCATTGGCATGCCCTGATAGCGGCAAAAAGCTCAGGCAAATCACAAACACAACAATAGACGCGCGCAATTTCGTGCCCAAATACAGCAGATATCGGAAAAGATTCTTCACAGGATTAACCCAAAAACAAGGTATAAGCCGGATTCAGGCTTTCATCCCAGTAGCGATAACCCAATTGATCCAGCGATGCCCGAAAGCTTGTCTGTTCTTCCGACGGCACCTGAATACCTACCAGCACACGGCCATAATCTGCGCCGTGATTGCGGTAATGGAACAAACTGATGTTCCACTGCTGCCCGATACTATTGAGAAAGCGCATCAGTGCGCCGGGACGTTCCGGAAATTCGAATCGGTAGACTCGCTCGTTTTCTACCTGTGGTGCATGACCACCAACCAGATAACGGACATGCAGCTTGGCCATTTCGTTTTCCGTCAAATCCACGGCAGTCAGGCCATTGTCTTTAAGCATGGTAACGAGTTGCGCCGCCTCGTCACGGCTGGTCACTTGCACGCCGGCAAATACATGCGCATCGCTAGTATTCGAGTAACGGTAATTGAATTCGGTAATGTTGCGCGTACCCAGCAGTGTGCAAAACGCCTTGAAACTGCCGGGTGCCTCTGGAATAGTGACCGCCAGTACCGCTTCACGCTGTTCACCCAATTCAGCACGCTCGGAAATATAACGCAGCCGTTCGAAATTCATGTTGGCACCACTGGCAATCGCAACCAGGGTTTTGTCCGTCACGGCCTCGCGCGCGCACCATAGTTTGGCGCCGGCCACACTCAAAGCGCCTGAGGGTTCCAGGATTGAGCGCGTATCCTCAAATACATCCTTGATCGCTGCACAGATCGAATCATTATCAACTCGGATAATTTCATCCACATACTGGCTGGCCAGGCGAAAAGTTTCTTCCCCCACCTGTTTCACAGCGACGCCATCCGCAAACAAGCCGACCTGGCTAAGCAATACCCGCTCATGCTGTTCCAACGAACGCGCCATGGCATCAGCGTCTTCCGGCTCTACGCCGATCACTTTGATTTCCGGTCTGAGCGCCTTGATATACACGGCTATTCCGGCTATCAACCCCCCGCCACCGACAGGTACGAATACGGCGTCAATAGGACCGCTATACTGCCGCAGGATTTCCATGGCAACCGTACCCTGACCGGCAATCACGTCCGGGTCATCGTAAGCATGCACATAGGTCGCCCCGCTTGCCTGGGCCAGTATCTGTGCGTGTGTATAAGCCTCATCATAGGAATCACCAAACAGCACTGCTTCAGCACCACGTGATCGGACCGCATTCACCTTGATTTGCGGTGTAGGTAGCGGCATGACGATAGTGGCATGACAGCCCAGTTTCTGTGCTGCCAGCGCGACGCCCTGTGCGTGGTTTCCCGCAGACGCAGTAATCACGCCAGCAGCGAGCGCCTGTTTGGACAAGCCGGAAATTTTGTTATAGGCGCCACGCAGCTTGAACGAAAATACAGACTGTAAATCCTCACGTTTCAACCAGACGTTATTTCCCATGCGCGCGGATAAATTGGGTGCCCGCTCGAGTGGTGACTCGATGGCAACATCGTAGACTCGGGAAGTGAGAATACGAACAAGATAATCATTGAGTGCGTGTGCGGTTGACATGATACGACTTTGAGCAAGAACAGCGGCCAAGGTTAGCAGGCTTTGAGGTGTTTGTGAAAAAAGCAGATTATAGCTATCCTGCAAGTTTTGTTGTAAACGAGGGTCACATAATGACAATGACGCAGGATCAACTGAAACAGGCTGTCGCGCATGCCGCAATTGATTATGTTCCACAAGGAATTATCGGCGTGGGTACAGGCTCCACAGCCAATTTTTTTATAGATGAACTGGCCAAGATTAAAGATCGTTTCGAGGCTGCTGTTGCCAGTTCCGAAGCCACAGCACAACGGTTGAGGCAGCATGGCATTCAGGTGCTCGATCTGAATAGCGTGGGAGAACTGGAAATTTATGTGGATGGGGCTGATGAAATTACGCGCCACATGCACATGATCAAAGGGGGCGGCGGTGCGCTCACGCGCGAAAAAATTGTGGCCGCGTGTAGCAAAAAATTTATTTGCATGGCAGACGAATCAAAATTGGTCGATGTATTGGGCTCGTTCCCTTTACCCGTCGAGGTGATTCCGATGGCGCAGGGACACGTCGCACGTGAATTGGTCAAACTGGGTGGTCAACCCAAGCTCCGCGCAGGCTTCACAACTGACAATGGCAATGTGATTCTGGATGTGTGCAACCTTGCCATTGCCAATCCGGTGGAGATGGAAACGCGAATCAACCAGATTGTGGGCGTCGTTACCAACGGTCTGTTTGCTCAACGCCCTGCGGATGTATTGCTTTTGGGGGGTAGTAGCGGCGTGCGAATTATGCAGGCAGATTAATTTTCATTTTCCGGATCGACATTCTCCGGTTCAGGCTTGCCCGGATCGGGGATGCGATAACTTTCCGTAGCCCATTGCCCCAGATCAATCAGGCGGCAACGTTCCGAGCAAAAAGGACGAAACTTGCTGGACTCAGTCCATTCCACCAAAGCGCCGCAATTCGGGCAGGTAACCTTGACTGTTTTTTTCACAGGTTAAAAAAGGTTAGTTCAAACTCGACATCGCTCTCACACAATCGGGGGCGTCCCTTCCCGAGCGACATGAAGCGGATATTAAGCGCATATTTATTCGCACTGATTTCGGGTGCGCAAGGCAGTTCTCGGTGCAGATTGATGCGCAACATCTGTGCACTCTTACCCGCCAGCATTTGCTGATAAGCTCCGCCAAAGGCAATGTGGTGGGTAGGTTTGCCACTCTCTCTTAACAATTTGAGTACGACACTCAGGCCATCATAAATCGGCAGCATCGGAGCAAGCCATTCCGTAATTTCATTACGCCTGCGCATTACGGGGAGATGCAACCAGTAATGGTACGCGGGCAAATCAAATTCACACGCACCTCCCGGAATATTGGTGCGCTGCTTGATCGCCATCAGCCATTCATTATCCCGCAAATGCTGGCCCAGCTTGCCTGGAATCGCATGAATATTCGCAATGCAGCCGGCTATATCATCGAGCACCTGATTCAATCGTTGCTCTGAAATTGCGGGGTTGCTGCGCAATAACTCCAGTCCGTGACGCTGTCGTTCAAGTTCCTGAAGCAGATCGGATTTAAGGTCGGCGCGACTGGCCACCTCAAGAATTTCAAATAATGCCAGCAGAGCAG
>JBDSHM010000363.1:0-12866 GCA_039918495.1 Sulfuriferula sp.
GGTTCAGCCTGTGCCTCAAATGCATCCTGTAAATGCTTCGATGGCATTATGACGTCGACACCGCCAATCACCGAAGGCGCGAGTTCTGTTTGATTGGTTGCGCCTCGCCCCATATTGCAAAAATGCACTTCCCATGCTTTTAGCGTCATTCCGAAAAAGTGAATCGGAACACCAGATTTAGGGCGAACTATCGTAACGTGCGAATCAACGATACTGTTTGCTAAAGGAAATAGCACTTGAGCGACACGTCCCAGTGTACCTTCGCCCGTTGAATTGACTAGTACGTCACCAAACCTGATTTGCCTGTCGGGAGAAACGTCTCTCGATTGGTGGCGCGCAAAACTTAAATCTAGCTTGCCATCTCGAATGCATTTCTGATTGATTGCGACGCCTTCAGCAAGTTCGTCATATTGTGGCGCAACACCTCTTTTTAAGTAGCTAGTCAATGCCACAACCTTTGTTCGCTGCCAATCTTCCGGCACACCCTTAACCTTCTCCACCTGCTCATGGCCGGGGAAGCGCATGCGCACAAACCACTCGCGGTATATTTCCTCGGCCATTTTTTCCAGCAGCGCGATGCGCCGCTGGTTGTTCTCGATCAGGTCGTCGTAAGCAGAAAGAATAGCGGCAATTTTCTCTTGGGCTGGCTTAGGCGGCAAATAGAATGGGTAAGAAGAAAGGTCTTTGGCATTGGCATTAGGTTGTGCTGAGCCTCCCGCAATCGTACTTATATAATTCTTAAAGTTACTGGACTCAACAAGCAGCCCAACAAACTTACTCGATACATCATCTTTTAGTTTTACCCTAACCAAGTAGGAGGCAAAAACTGCTCTTAGTTGATTCTTACCGATTTGTTTCGCATACCCTACAGTTGCTCCAGTCCGTGCAATGACGATATCGCCATACGACAATTTCGACTTTTCAAAATCACCTTCCGAAATCTCACAGTACGGTACGGCAGACCAGTCAATGGTGCGTGGAGCAATATCTGTGATACGAAGAAACTTCACGCCAGTATTTGTCTCAGTTGCAGACGCTGTGTAGCCATAGTCTATTTTCTTGGCGACCTTCTTTAAGGTCGTTTCAGGCCAAGCTTTCATTCGTCCCCCGTCATTTGTTGAACGTTGTGACTTATGATTGCCTCCAACTTTCGAGCCGCCTTGTTCAAGCTCGAAATCTCATCATTCATCGCCAGCAACTCTTCGATAAATTCCTCCTCCGTCTTCCCATCCTCCTCGATCACCACGCCGACATAGCGCCCCGCATTCAAAGAGTAGTCCTGCTCCTTCACCTCTTCCGGGCTGGCGAGTTTGCACAGGCCGGTAACGTCTTCGTATTCCGCGTTGGGGAAGCGCTCCTGCAACCAGTGGATGTGCTGGTAATAAAGCTCGGCGCTTTTCACTTCCTGATGCAGTGCTTCCAGCGCGGTCTTGAGCAACTTGGTCTTGCGGTCGGTCATACCGCGCTTGCCCTCGGCCTGTGCCTGCTCGGCCTGCTGCTTTTCGCGCTGGCGCACGATTTTGTCCAGATTTTTCAAGCCTTCGTGCAGCGCGGCGAAGAAGGGATCGAAGGCCTCGCGCAGTTGCTGCTGCGCCTTGTTCTTCTTGTTCACTTCGGTTTCATCCGCGTGCTTTTCGCGGTATTGCGCGTAGCGGGTCTGGAGCTTGTCGAGTGCGGCCCATTGCTTGACCAGTTCGCCCACGGCTTGCTTGCCTGCTGCATCTTCCAGCACGTCCAGCAGTTGTGCGGAGACGGGCGCAACCTTTGCCTTGTTCTCAACCAGACGTTCCATGCCCGCCGCAAAGTAGCGGTCGATAAGCTGCACGAATTGCTCGCGCTGGCCTTTGTGCAGCTTGCTGATGATGGCGATGTTCTGGATGTGCTCCTCGGTGAATTCGCGGTGGGCGCGGTCGATCTGGTTAAAGATGTTGCGCGCGTCGATGAACAGAATTTTGTCGTCGGTCTTGGCCTTGTCGAAAAACCACAGCGTGGCGGGCAAAGTGACGGTATAGAACATGTTCGAGGGCAGCGTGAGCATGCCGTAGATGAGGTTTTGCTCGATCAGCGTCTGGCGAATATCGGCCTCGGAGTGGCGCGCATCGGAGGCCGAGTTCGCCATCACCAGCGCGGCACGGCCTTGCGCTTTAAGCGAGGTGGCGAACAGGCTGATCCACAGGTAGTTGCCGTTGGGCACGGTTTCCTTGCCTGCATCTTCTTTTTTGACTTTCGACTTGTTGCGCGGCAGGCCGTAAGTGTTGAAACGCCGGTCTTTCTCCACGCTGGAGAGGCTGACGTCGTCCACGTTGAACGGTGGATTGGCAAGCACGTAATCGAATTCACCAAAGCTGCCAAAGGGGTCTTCGTAGTAGGTGTTGGCCTGCTTGATCTCGCCGCGCAGGCCATTCACCGCGAGGTTCATCTTGGCGAGGTTGACGGTGTCGCGGGTTTTTTCCTGGCCGCACACATAGACATCGCTCGCCGCACCTTGCAGTTCTTTGCGATGCTCCGCGATGAACTGTGCGGATTGCACAAACATACCGCCGGAGCCGCAGGCGGGGTCGTACACTTTGCCGCCATGCGGCTCGATGATCTCCACCATCAGGCGCACCACGGAGCGCGGCGTGAAAAACTCGCCGCCCTTCTGCCCTTCGCTGCGCGCGAATTCGGACAGGAAGTATTCGTAAATCTGGCCGAACAGGTCGCCGGTGGTATCGGTGGGGATGTCGGCGAAGGTCTTGAGCAACTGGTTGGGCAGCGTCTTGTCGGTGCGCGTCAGCGCGGCGTATTCGTCCTTGGGCAGCACGCCTTCGAGTTCGGGCTTGTATTCCTCGATGGCCTTCATCGCCTCCTTGAGCGCCTTGGCGATGTTCTTTTCTTCGGGGAGCTTCAGCAGGTAGTCGTAGCGCGCATGGTCGGGCAGGTAGAAGCCACACTTCTCGATGGCGATTTCCGACACCGGCTTTTCGCGACGCGAGCCCTTGAGCTTCTGGTATTCGTCGATGATTTCTAGTTCATGCCGGATATAGTTGTTATCGGCAAACTTGAGGAAGATCAGCCCCAGCACGGGCGTGGCATATTCGCTGGATTTCAGGTCGGAGTTGGCGCGCAGCTTGTCAGCGGCACTCCACAGATCGGCTTCGAGTTTTTTGAGTACTGCGGATGTCATTAAATTCAGTTTCCTTGATAAACGCTGCACGGGGCGGCCACGTCGCAGTCGAACCCGTAGGTGAACCGCGTTCCCACGCCGGTGGACGGGTAAGCAAACGACAGCGGGTTGCCCCAGCGCGGCAATCCGGCGGGCAGGCCCTGGGGGTATTTGTCGGATTGGGTTTCGACGCCGGTGAGGGTGACGCCTTCCTTCTTGGCCTCGATCACGCCAGTGGCATGGATGTTATTAGCTACGTCGGCATCGCACACGCGCCATCCGGCACGCGCAAGCAATTGGTCGATTTTCTTGCGGGCTTGTTGTTCGGGCTGCGGCATTGGCAGAGGCAATGTTGTTATTACGCAATCATCGCACAATCGGCCACGCCTGGCACTATGCTGTTACCCCTTGCGCCTGCTGGTCGGCATGGTAGCTGCTGCGTACCATGGGTCCGCATGCGGCGTGCTTGAAGCCCATCTGCGCCGCTGCCGCCTCGAACACTTTGAACTGCTCGGGGGTGACGTAGCGGGTCAGCGGGATGTGATGGCTGGAGGGTTGCAGGTACTGGCCGATGGTGAGCATGTCGACGTGGTGGGCGCGCAGGTCGCGCATGACGTCGAGCACTTCGTCATCGGTTTCGCCGAGGCCGACCATGATGCCGGATTTGGTGGGGATGTCGGGGTGCTGCGCCTTGAAGTCCTTGAGCAGCAGCAGGGAATGGGCATAGTCGGAACCGGGACGGGCGGCCTTGTACAGGCGCGGCACGGTTTCCAGGTTGTGGTTCATCACGTCGGGCGGGGCGCTGCCCAGTATTTCCAGCGCAATATCCAGGCGGCCGCGAAAATCCGGGGTGAGGATTTCGATGCGGGTGTTGGGTGCAGCGGTGCGCACGGCGCGGATGCAGTCGGCAAAGTGGCCGGCGCCGCCGTCGCGCAGGTCATCGCGATCGACGCTGGTGATGACCACGTATTTGAGCTTCATCGCGGCGATGGTGTGGGCAAGGTGCATGGGTTCTTCGCTATCGGGCGGCAGCGGTTTGCCGTGACCGACGTCGCAGAACGGGCAGCGCCGCGTGCACAGGTCGCCCAGGATCATGAAGGTGGCGGTGCCGTGACGAAAGCATTCACCGATGTTGGGGCAGGAGGCTTCTTCGCACACGGTATGCAGCTTTTGCTCGCGCAGAATGGCTTTGAGCTCGGCGACTTCGGGCGAGTTGGGCGATTTGGCGCGAATCCAGGGCGGCATTTTGAGGCGTTCCTGCGGCACGATCTTGATCGGGATGCGCGCGGTTTTGGCCTCGCCTTTGTGCAGTTTGATGTCGGCCATGAAGTGTCTCGTTTAGTCAGTACGCCATTGTACCCGACTCACTTCAACACTCAGTCTGCGCGCTTGTACCCGTCGACCATGGCACGCGCGAGGTTCTGGCGCTGGCGCAGGCTGGCGTACAGCACGCCGAATAGGTGCAGGGCAATCCATGCCAGCATGCCGTTAATCAGCAGCGTATGCAGATCCGACATGGTGTCGTCGCCCCAATAGGCATCAGTGGTGAGCAGATGGCCGGTCAGCGCGATGCCGGCCAGCGTCAGCAACATCAGCACGATCATCAAGGCGCCGAGCGGGTTATAGGTCAGCGAATAACCCTCGTCGCGGCGCATCATCTGGCGCAGGTAGCGCGGCAACGAGCGCACGCTGTTGAATAGCGTGGTGAAGCGCGCATTGTGGCTGCCGAGCAGACCCCAAGCCAGCCGCAATCCCAGCAACACCGCCAGGCCGTAGCCCAGCCATTGGTGCAGGTCGCGGTTGCTGTCGGCCAGCAGGTAGGCAAGACCGAAGCTTAGTACCGTCAGCCAGTGAAACAGGCGCACCGGCAGGTCGATGGCCTTGACCCGCCGCGTCGTCGCAGGCGGGTGGCTGCATATCATGCGGGGCTGTGCGGGAGGCCGGATTACTCGCGTTCCTGTTTGACGATTTTGCCGTCAACCGGATTGAAGTAAATTTCGACCTTTTTACCCTGCTGGTCACGACCGTAGATCTCATAACAATTGCCGCTGGTGGTCTTGAATTTTTTAATGCTATAGGTTTTGGCAAGCTCGGCCTCAAACGCCTTGGCATCCTGCCATTTTGTTTTTGGCTCGGTCGTGCATTGCGGCCCAGCCCACGCTTGACTGGTGAGCGTCAGACCGGCGATGGCGAACAAATAAGCGGTTTTACGCATGATGTTGGTTTCCACACTCAAGAATTAAGATTGAATAGTAACAAGAACCATTATCATCTTCAAGTAAAAAAATCAGTCTAGTGCTGCACTCAGGCGCTGGCTTAGCGTCTGTTCCAGCTCGCCCAGACTGGCGGTGATGCCCAGGTCACGCGTCTGCGTCACGGCCAGCCCCGCGTAACCGCAGGGGTTGATCAACCCAAACGGCGTCAAATCCATCTCCACATTCAAGGCCAGGCCGTGATAGCTGCAGCCGCGCTTGATGCGCAAGCCGAGGGCGGCGATTTTGGCCGCATCCACATATACGCCGGGCGCATCGGCGCGACGTTGCGCCTGCACATCAAAGCTGTCGAGCAGGTCGATCACCGCCTGCTCCATGCGACTGACCAGTTCGCGCACGCTGAGATTGCGCCGCTTCAGGTCGATCAGCAGATACGCCACCAGTTGGCCGGGCGCATGGTAGGTAATCTGGCCGCCCCGGTCGATGTTGACCAGCGGAATGTCGCTGCGCTGAAGGAGATGTTCGGGCTTGCCGGCCTGCCCCAGCGTAAATATGGGCGGATGTTGCAGCAGCCAGATTTCGTCCGGTGTGATTGGGTCGCGTTGCGCAGTGAAGGCCTGCATGGCGCGCCAGGTCGGTTCATACGCTACCAGACCGAGCTTGCGAATCAGCGGTGCGGACACGGGCATTACAGCACCAGCTTGACCATCGCGTGGCCAGTCAGCGCGCGGTACAGATTATCCAGTTGCTCACGCGAGGTGGCGCGCACGGTGCAGGTCACACTGAGATAGTTGCCGCCGCTGCTGGGGCGCATTTCCATGGTGGCGGCATCAAAATCCGGGGCGTACTGGAGCACCACTTCAAGGATGGTCTGGGCAAACTCGGGGTGCGCCGCACCCATGATCTTGATGGGAAAATCGCTGGGATATTCAATCAGGCTTGCTTCGCTCATCCGGCCTCCTTTTCACTTGAAGATCAGGCGCAGGCCGTCCCAGGCGCGCCCAAACATATTGGCGACGCCGACGCTATGCAGCGCCTGCAGCGGATATTGCGCCAGTTGTTTGCCATTCAGCGTAATGGTGACGGTGCCCACCTGCTGCCCCACCACCAGCGGTGCCAGCAGTGGTTGACGCGTGGTCATGGTGGCCTTGATGTATTTGGCCTGGCCGCGCGGCAGGCTCAGGTAAATATCGCGGTCAACGCCGGCTTTGAGGGTGCCGAATGAACCTTTCCAGACTTTCAGATTGGCCACGGTCTGGTTTTTTGCATACAGCCTGACGCTATCGTAAAACTGGAAACCGTAGTTGAGCAGACGCTGACTTTCCATCGCGCGGGCTGAATCGGAATCCGTACCCAGCACCACCGACAGCAAACGACGCGTACCGCGATGCGATGAAGCGATCAGGCAATAGCCCGCGTTTTTGGTATGCCCGGTTTTCAGGCCGTCCACGCTGGGGTCGGTCCATAAGAGACGGTTGCGGTTGGGCTGGGTAATGCCGTTGTAGGTATATTCCTTGATCGAATACAGCGGATAGTATTCGGGGAAATCACGCACGAGAGCGGCGGCGAGGCGCGCCAGATCGCGTGCGGTTGAATAATTCTGGGCATCCGGCAGGCCGGTGGGATTGGCGAAATGCGTATTGCTCATGCCCAGACGCTGGGCCTGCTTGTTCATCAATTCGACAAAGCCAGCCTCGCTCCCGCCAACGGTGTCAGCCAGCACCATGGTGGCATCGTTGCCGGATTGCACGATCATGCCGCGCAACAAGTCGCCAACGCTGACCGGTTTGTTCGGCTCGACGAACATGCGTGAACCTTCGGCTTTCGAGGCTTTTTCCGAAACTGTCAGGCTATCCGTCAATTTGATTTGGCCCCGATGCAGCGCGGCAAAAGTCAGGTAGGCGCTCATCAGCTTGGTCAGCGACGCCGGTTCGATACGCTGATCGGCGTTATGCTCGACCAGCACCTGTCCGCTTTGCATGTCGAGCAGCAACCAGGCTTTGGCCGACAGTTTGGGCGGCGGCTCCGTGGGCAGATCGGCTGGCGCCGCCATCGCGGTACAGGAAATAAGCAATAACAATAAGGCAAAAATCTTTTTCATCGGGCAATCAATAGTAAAGGTGAATTTAGCGGACAATGCGAATCGGCTTCAGGTTCATGCGCTTGTGCACATCGCGGGCCGCTTCGTCGGCACTGTCCGCATCCGCATACGGCCCCAGCGCGACTCGATAGCGCTCGTCCCGGTCGAAAATAACCAGATCGTCACTCTTGGCATCCAGTTGCGTGGCGGCGCGTGCCAGCAGTTTTTCTGCATTGGCGCGAGTACTGAAACTGCCCAGTTGCAGATAGGTACCGGACTCGGTGCCTGCATCATGCTCACGTGCGATATCCCCGGGCGTAATGCTTTCAACCTCGACCCGACCGCTGCCGCCTTGCACGATGCCGAGTTTGTGGGCAGCGGTATAGGACAGATCAATAATGCGCCCTTTGTGAAACGGGCCTCGGTCATTGATCCGCACTACCACCGATTTGCCGGTCGCCAGCGAGGTTACCCGAGCATAGCTGGGTAAGGGTAGCGTCGGGTGGGCAGCGGTCATTGCATACATGTTATAGAGTTCGCCGGAAGCTGTCGGCTTGCCATTAAAGCGGCGCCCGTACCATGAGGCCAGTCCCTCTTCCTTATAGCCTTTGTTGGTGGGGAGTGGCGTATATTCACGACCCAACGCCATGTACGGCTTATTGTTGGCTGCGCGCAACGGCTCGGCCTTGGGTACCGCGTCGGGTACTGCGTCCAGGTCGGGGGGGGGATTGTCGCCCGGCCCATCGTCCAGATAATAGCCGCCTGGTTTGATGGGCTTGGCAATTTTGGCTGCGGTTTCTGGCTGAACGGGTTTGGGGGCTGCGCCCGTTGGTTTGGCCGGTGTTTCCGGCACGGGGCGCAAGGGCTGACCGGCGCAACCCGCCAGCACCAGTACGACGATATAGAGTGCAAATTGTGGTTTCATGATTTAAGCAGCTTTCTGTGGGTTTTCACACTCATCAATATGCCAAACCCCAGCATGACGGTAACCATGGCGGTACCACCATAACTCATCAGGGGCAGCGGCACGCCCACCACCGGCAAAATGCCGCTGACCATGCCCATGTTGACGAATGCGTAAGTGAAAAATGCCAGCGTAAGACTGCCCGCCATCAAACGTGAAAACAGCGTGGGCGCGCTGGCGGCGATCATCAGGCCACGGACGATAATGGCCAGAAACAGAACCAGCAGTAATGCATTGCCGAGTAATCCGAACTCTTCTCCGAATACCGCAAAGACAAAGTCCGTGGTACGTTCCGGCAAAAATCCCATATGGGTTTGGGTACCCTGCAACCAGCCTTTGCCAAAGCTGCCGCCGGAACCCATGGCAATGGTCGACTGGATGATATGGTAACCCGCACCTAGCGGGTCGCGGGTCGGATCAATCAGGGTCAGGATACGTTTCTGCTGGTAATCATGCATGAAATGCCATACCACCGGCAGGCTGGCGCCCAATGCGACCAGCAAGCCCAGCATGATGCGCCAAGGCAGGCCGGCAAAAAACAGCACGTAAAATCCCGATGCCGAAATCAGCAGTGCGGTGCCCAGATCGGGCTGCTTGGCGACCAGCGCCACCGGAATCGCCAGCAACAGAGCCGCGATACCGTAATCCTTGAGTCGGATGGTGGCCTCGTGGTGGTGGAAGTACCAGGCCAGCATCAACGGCATGGCAATTTTCATGATCTCGGACGGCTGAATGCGTGTAATCCCAAAATTCAGCCAGCGCCGCGACCCATTAACCACCTCGCCTACCGTGGCGACGCCCAGCAATAACAGCACGCCCACCACATACAAGGGGACGGCCAGACTCAGCAGATACTGCGGTGGAATATTGGCCACCAGTACCATCACCCCCAAAGCCACCAGCATATTGACGCCATGCGATATGAGCCGCGCTTCGCTCTGGCTGGACGCGCTGTATTGCACAAACAGGCTCATGACCATCAGCGTCAACAACAGCAGCAGCAAGGGCACATCGATGTGCGACAGCATTTTGAACAAACCGCGCCTAATCCGCATGTCCATCTCCCGCCGCGCCAGCCGGTGATTTGATCACCTCAGCCTTGGGCAATTTTCCGAGCAGATAATAATCCATCACGGCGCGCGCAATGGGCGCTGCCGTGCTGCCGCCGTGCATGCCGTTTTCCACCAGCACGGCGATGGCAATTTTCGGGTCGTCTGCCGGCGCAAATGCAATATACACCGCGTGGTCGCGGTGGCTGGCCAGTATTCGTTTGGCATCGTATTTTTCACCCTGCTTGATACCCACCACCTGGGCGGTACCGGTTTTGGCGGCAATCAGATAAGGCGCGCCCGCGTTCGCACTCACCGCCGTGCCGCCGGGGCGGGTGACATCTACCATGGCGGACACGACCACCTTCAGCTCTGCCGGCGTGATGTTGACGTGATCGATCACTTGCGGCGCGATGACGCGGCGCTGGCCGGTGCGGCTGTCAATAATCGCCTGCACCAGCTCTGGGCGATAAACCGTGCCGCCATTGGCCAGCGCTGCGGTCGCCACGGCCAGCTGCAACGGCGTGACCAGATTATATCCCTGGCCGATGCCGGCAATGATCGTCTCGCCCGGGTACCAGGGCTGTCTTGAGCGCTTGGCCTTCCACTCGCGCGAGGGTAGTACGCCGGCCACTTCACCATCCAGATCGATGCCGGTTTTCTTGCCGAAACCGAACTGGGAGAGGAAGGCGTGCATGCGATCTATGCCCAGATCATTGGCGAGACGGTAGTAATAGGTATCGCACGATTCCACAATGGATTTATGCATGTCCACCATGCCGTGGCCGCCATGCTTCCAGTCACGATAGCGGTGGGTGCTGTTGGGCAGCGAAAAATAACCGGGGTCGAAGATGGTATCGCTGGGCGTACGCACCCCGTAGTTCAAACCCGCCAGTGCCATAAACGGCTTGATGGTGGAGCCTTCCGGGTAGGCGCTGCGAAATGCACGATTCAGCAAAGGCTTGTCGGGCGAATCGTTAAGCGCATTCCAGTTTGCCGTATCAATCCCGTTGACGAACAGATTGGGATCGAAGCCAGGCATGCTGACAAAGGCCAGTACCCCGCCGGTTTTGGGATCAATTGCCACCAGCGCGCCGCGATAACTGCCAAAGGCATTTTCCACAATCTCCTGCAGCTTGCTGTCCACATTCAATATGAGGCGATTGCCGGATATCGGGTTGATGCGCGACAAGGTGCGCACGGCATGACCGTTTACATCGGTTTCCACCTGTTCCGAGCCCACAGTGCCATGCAATTCGGTTTCATAGCTCTGCTCGATGCCGACCTTGCCGATATGATCGGTACCCCGATAATTGGCCAACACGCCTTCTTCATCCAGATGTTTGAGATCGGCATCATTAATACGCCCGACATAGCCCACCAGATGCGCAGCCGTCTCGCCCAGCGGGTACTGTCGAAACAGACGCGCCTTGACTTCAACGCCGGGGAAACGATAGTGATTGGCTGCCAGCTTGGCGACTTCTTCATCGCTCAGCTGGTTGCGCAATGGCAAGGTCTCGAAATTGCGGCTCTCGGCCATCAGCTTGGCAAAACGCTTGCGCTGGAGCGGGGTAATCTCGACCAGTTTCGCCAGGCCATCGATAGTGGCTTCCAGACCATCGGTCTTGCTGGGTGTAATTTCCAGTGTGTAGGCGGAATAGTTATGCGCCAGCACCACGCCATTCCGGTCAACAATGGCGCCGCGATTGGGCGGTATGGGTACCACGGTGATGCGGTTGTTTTCAGCCAGGGTATGGTAGCGCTGGTATTCGAGCACCTGTACATAAAAGAAGCGTGACAGCAAAAGCAGGAACATCACTACCACAATGCCTGCGGCGATGATCACACGTCTGCGAAATCCGGCTAGTTCAAGCTGGTAGTTTCTGAGCTGGGTACGCCGGATCATGAGGCATCTGCGGCACGCGTTGCATTGCGTGGCCACTGCAGCAACAGGGAAACCGGCAACCACAACAGGGTTCCGCTGAGTACCGACAGGAAATATTCAATGCCGCTGAATGCATGTCCGGCAAACGTGGCTGCGAGGATGCTCATCAATTGCTCGACCAGCAATAATGGCAGCATCTGCAAGGTCTGCTGCCAGAGATTGAAATTGATGATGCGACGTTGCAACATCAAGGTCACGAACGCCGCCACGGTATACGCCATGGCGTGCTGGCCAAGCACCCCGCCATTCGCCATATCGGTAAGCAATCCCAGCATCCACGCCACTCCCATGCCCACCCGCCGTGGCTGCTGCACTACCCAGTACAGCAGGATGACCAGTAAAAAATCAGGACGCCACCACTGTATGGTGCCTATCCAGGGCAACAAGTTGAGCGCCAGTCCGATCAACAGGCTAATCACAATCAACAAGCCGTTCGCCGCGACCGGTATTGCCGGTCCTTTGGGGGTGATGAAGGTCATTTTTTCTTGTTCCCGGAAACCGGCCGGGCAGGTTTGGCAGCTGGGATATCATTCACGATCAATACCTGTCGATAACTATTGATCGCTGCTTTCGGAATACATTCCACGCGCAGGAACGCACGGTTCGCACTATGCTCGACATTGGCTACCGTGGCCACCGGCAAACCGGCCGGATAGACGCCGCCGATACCGGAAGTCACCAGCAAGTCGCCTTTGCGGATATCCGCGCCCTGCGGCAGGTAACGCACGTCAATCATATTATCCGTCCCCAGGCCAAACGTAATGGTACGCAGACCATTACGCTGGATTTGCACCGGCACCGGCTGGCCTTCGTCAGTCAGCAAAGTGACTTCGCTGGTATAGGGATAGACGCGGGTGACCTGGCCCAGCAGGCCAATTTCATCCATCACCGGCTGACCGGCCCGCACACCGTCCTGGCTGCCTCGATCAACTATGATCCGGCGGCTATAGGGATCACGCGGCACGGAAATGATTTCCGCCAGGCTGGTGTGCAAGGGGGTGCGCAAATGCGCATGCAGGAGCGTGCGCAAGCGCGTATTTTCCTGCTCCAGATCGTGATAGCGCAGGACAGCACCGGCATAATCCAGATTGCGTTGACGCAGCCTGGTATTCTCGCGTTGCAGTTGCGCGTGATTGACAAAAAATCCGCTGACCTTGTCATATACATCTAACGGCGTTTGTACTGCTTCCTGCATCGGGTATAACAGCGTGGATAGCGCACTGCGCACGCCGCCCAGCACCTTGAAACGCGTGTCCGCAACGATCACTGCAATACTGATCAGCACATAAATCAGCAGCCGCGCGCCCGCGCCGGGACCGCGCGGAAAAAGTTGCAGCTGTTCGTCCCGGATGGGCATGGGCTATCGAGGTATTCCGTAGATGAGGAAAGACGATGTGATAAAGCGATACAACATTACGAATCAGTAATCCTGGGCGAATACTGCACCAAGCTTGTCCATTTCTTCCAGCG
>JBDSHM010000364.1:0-3504 GCA_039918495.1 Sulfuriferula sp.
CATGGCACCGATGCCATCAATTTTGCAGTCGATATCATGGTCGCCATCAACCAGACGGATACTTTTGACCTTGGTGCCCACCTTAACCACCGATGACGAACCCTTGACCTTCAGATCCTTGATCACGGTAACCGCATCACCATCCTGCAGCACATTCCCATAGGCATCATGCACGACGCGCTTCTCATCAGTCTGCTCGGCGGCTGCGTCCTTCGACCATTCATGCGCACATTCCGGGCAAACATACATCGTGCCGTCTTCGTAGGTGAATTGTGAATTGCATTTCGGACATTTTGGTAATGGGGGCATGTGCGTCACTTTTTTGATTCATCCAGAGATTGAAGCATGATCCTGTAATGATGCATCAATGCAAAACCAGGCTCCAATTTTTCACTTACTCCGCAATCATCCTATCCTTGGCTACAAAATATTTTCGGGCGAAAGCGACGATCTGGGCATCGCTCGGATGATCCACCGTCTCCAGCCCAACCACGCGATTTTCCACGTCGTGGTCGTGCGCATGCATGTGCTTGATCAGATTGAGCTTGGCCTGACCGGGCCCGACCACGAGAATCTCTTTGGCCTCGCTCAGAGCTTCGACGACCTCGTGGTAAAAATGCTGGTCTTCGGGCTCGCGCCCACCGCTGACAGAACCGCGTTTGTGATGCAGATTCTTGTGGGGATCGGCGGGCTCGACGATGGATTTTTCCACATCTTCCGGGCTGATATGCATGATGCGTGCTTCCGCATGGTCGATCCAGACGACGGCATGAAAATGTGACATGGTTGGTTTTCCTTTGCTGGGTTATGGAATCAATCTTGAGGGAATCATTAAGCAGCTCTTCGCAGCTGCGCGAAATGATGGCGGAGTCGGTGCGGCCACTTACGTCCCAAGGCTTTATATGGTGACAGTTGTCCTCGATTAAAGGTAGCGCATATTGAATTGAGCACTTCACGCGCGATGTTTTAATGCCGGGCGCAGACCGGCAAGCCATGTCAAGCAATAGCTGCCTTGGCTAAACGCTTTGAGAGGCTCGCGACGCACTCCGGAATCGGCAATCCGCTTCCGGGCAGCCGACGCAGACGCATCCAGCCTCGCGTTGCGCGTGTTGATGGCCTCCAGTGCCTTCTTGTCCATAACGCAGGGCAAAGCCTTGAAGGCTCCGCAGATCATGCCATCCGGACCATCCGCTTCCAGATTGAGCTTGAATGCCCGCATGAAACTGGTGGAGGCCTCGGTCTCGTAGCCGGATACCAGCACCTCGAGCTGGCGCTTCCCAGGCTGGGAACCGGTGGGGCCGGTCAGGCGCCATTCGTAGTCGCGCACAATCGAATTGCCAAGCGCCGCGTCCACGGGAATGGCGATGATCCACGGAGTGTGCGAGCGCAGCACCGGAATTTCCTGCGGATCGATGTCCGGAACAGGAAAGTAATAGATCATGCTTCGCGCAGGATCTTCCGGGTGTTCATCATGCACGGTCAGAAAGGCCTTGAGGGAAATCAGGTGCAGGTCGAACGGGTTGGCATTGATCAGCCGAAACAGGATGTTCGGCGTCTGCTTGAGGCCGTAGGAGGGATTAAATACCGCGCCGTCGGAGAGGCGCAAATCGATGGCCGGCTTGATCAGCTTCGCAGTGATTACCGCCTGGAAGATCATGTTAAGAACCAGGATGGCAAAGGCATGGGCGAACAGGATCTTCATCACCACCAGGTTCGGGTTATTCCTGAACGGAGTCGGCGCGGCATCCTTATAGCCACTCAGGTTGAAACTTGCGATGACCGCCCGTTTCAGCAGGCCGAATCCCTCTGCCAGGGTACCCGGCAAGAGCACGGCATAAACCGACAAAATGGCCAGAGTGACGACACCCACCAGGACGATATAGGTGACAAAGAGCGTGACGAGCGCGACTTGCGATGGAAATTCGGGAGCCAAGGCAGTTTGGAGATCATGGGGTTATTTTAGAAATTTTGATGATAGGCAAGCCACGAAGCCAGCGTTGATCCCGGGCGTGTTCTTACGTCACATAGGCGCGCCATTTTTTTTGAATACACAACGCAAGCCCGGGGGTGACGCCCCCAAGTTGTCATGCGGGCGGCGAAAAAGGTAGAATGGTTCCCCATAAGGCCACTTCAAACAGATGGCTTTTTTGTTTTTGGTCCTTCATATGGGCGTTATGCCAATAACGTTGGTGTGAACTTCCTTCCATTTCACTCACGAGGAAATCAGGATGCATACCACCACCATTATCAATTGCCTGAAAAAGCACGGCCAGCTGCTCGATCTGGAAATTTCGGAAGAAACAGGCATCCCGCTTGCGGCCGTTCGCTACTCGCTGACCGGCCTGTCGAAACAAGGTGAAATTTCCCGTTGCAGCGTGACACGCTATGAAAACGGCAAACCCATCAAAGGATCGCTCTGCAGAATTGCAGGATTTTCGCCATCGTTTTCCACTAGCAGAAAAACCGCCGCAAAAAACAAGAACTAGTTCATTCGCCGATCACGCTGTCGAGTATCGTCAAGACAAGGGGCAGATCAATCTGCCCCTTGTGCATTGCTTCGACGCCTCAAACAATCAAAGCGAAATAACCTGCACGTCCGCCACGCCCGACAAGGCCGCGTATAGCTGCGGGAAACACCCCACATGCACGCCTTCGACCAGGCCTTTCGGTTTAACCTGGCCGTTACCGGATTTTTGAAATGTTGCAATACAAGATGTGACTCCTTTACGGCTCGTGAGCGCTTCGCGCTATGTTTGAGTGCCGGGGGCAGCCCGGCGGCTGGTATCTTTCTTTTGCTTGCCCAAAAGAAAGGCACCAAAGAAAAGGGGAACTTCAAAACCAAAAAAAACTGCCACGCGCAACGCGCGTGACTCAAGGTTTTTTGAACTTCCCCTTCTGTGCCGCTTCGGCTGTGCCGGTCGGGCGGGAGATTCAGGCGAGCACTGTTTGAGCTCCGCAGCAGCTTGCGGTTTGTGCAAGCTGTCAGGGCGAGTTGCGCAGCCCCCGCCTGAACGGCCCAGACGAAGGGACTCCGAAGGGGCGGCGCGGTGGGGTGGCCTTCTTTTGGGTTACCTTTTCTTGGCCACGCAAGAAAAGGTAACTAGCCGCCGGGCTACCCCCGGCAAACTTGCTACAGGCAAGGCACTTCGAATAATCGCATTACCCGGTTTTGGAAATGTTGCAATACGGAAGCTAAGAAACGTCTATGAAAATGGGGGAAGTCCAATGGCTGCGTCTCCCTGAATGGCAACTATTTCACAGTAAGCTGGAATAAACCCGCCATCCTCCCTGTTAATCCTGGAAGGGGTCCTTCGGACTGTGCACCCTGCATGGGCTCCTTTCGGGTACTGACAAAGACATAATCCAAGGAGAAGAACCATGAAAATGAAGCGCATCAACTGCTGTGGTCTAATTTTCCCGGACACCTCAATAGGTGGAGAATCCACCCTCTGAGGGATATTACATGACAAAGCAACGCAAGAAATTCGATACCAGCCTCAAGCT
>JBDSHM010000365.1:0-4397 GCA_039918495.1 Sulfuriferula sp.
CATTTTCGCGAATACCCTCTCCGCCGCCGCCACAGTGGCTTCGATCTCGGTTGTACCATGTGCAGTCGACACAAACCCGGCTTCGAACGCTGAGGGCGCAAAGTAAATACCTTCATCCAGCATGGCATGGAAAAAAACATTGAAGGCTTCTTTGTCGCATTCCATCACCTCGGCATAAGTTTGCGGTGGGACGTCGCGGAAATACAGACCAAACATGCTTCCTACGGATTGCGCGGAAAATATCACTCGATGACGTGTAGCGGCCTGCATCAATCCGTCCACCAAAGCGGTCGTTGAGGCAGCCAAGCGCTCATAAAAGTCAGTGGCGCGGATGAGTTTCAGTGTCGCCAGACCCGCTGCTACTGCCACTGGATTGCCCGACAAGGTACCGGCCTGATAAACCGGGCCCAGCGGCGCCAATTTTTCCATTATCTCGCGCCGACCACCGAAAGCGCCCACTGGCAGACCGCCGCCAATGACTTTGCCGAAAGTGGACATATCCGGCGTAATTCCGTATAGCGCCTGTGCGCCGCCCAACGCAACGCGAAAGCCGGTCATCACCTCGTCGAAAATCAGTACTGCGCCATACTGCGTGCACAGATCACGCATGGCTTTCAGGAATTCTGCACGCGGCGGAATCAGGTTCATGTTGCCCACCACGGGCTCAACGATGACCGCCGCAATTTCCGATCCGATACGGGCAAATGTCTCCGTCAACTGTGGTGTGTCGTTGTAATCCAGCACCACGGTCAGTGCGGCCAGTTCAGCCGGAACCCCTGCGGAGCTGGGCTGGCCGAAAGTCAGGGCACCGGAACCCGCCTTGACCAGCAATGAGTCGCCGTGACCATGGTAACAACCTTCGAATTTAATGATCTTGCTGCGCCCGGTATGCCCGCGCGCCAGCCTGATTGCGCTCATCGTCGCTTCGGTGCCGGAACTGGTCAGACGCACCATATCCATGCTGGGCACCAATTCTGTCAGCTGATCGGCCATTTCAACTTCCATTTCGGTCGGCGCACCAAAGCTCAGACCAAGCGCAGCGCGCTCGCACACGGCTTGCAATACCTCGGGATGACTGTGGCCGACAATCATCGGCCCCCAGGAACCGACATAATCGATGTATTCGCGGCCATCAGCGTCCCACACTCGCGCACCCAAGGCACGTTCGAAAAAACATGGCGTGCCGCCCACCGAACGAAAAGCGCGCACCGGTGAATTGACACCGCCCGGAATGTGGCGCTGGGCGCGGGCAAACAGTTCTTCATTTTTACTCATGGTTTTCAGTCTTCTGTTTCGGCAATAAAAAGATCAGCGAAGCAACGGGCACGTGCTTCGATATTGTTGGGCACCTCGAACAAGGCATGAATTATCGCAATTGCATCGGCGCCCGCCTCAATGAGCGACTCCGCATTGTCATGCGTGATCCCGCCTATCGCTACAATGGGCAGCTGCAATACTTGACTGGCATGTTGCAATAATGCGAAATCCGCACGCGGCGCATCGGGTTTGGTGACAGACGCGAAAAAACTGCCGAATGCAACATAATCGGCACCTGCGGTCTGTGCTGCCAATGCCAGTTCCAAGCTTTGATAGCACGACACACCGATGATTTTTTCCGTCCCCAGCACAATACGTGCTTCACGGATGTTGCCGTCATCGCGCCCAAGATGAATACCATCCGCGCCAACCAGGTCGGCCAGACGCAGACTGTCATTGATAATCAACGGCACCTTGTAGCGCTTGCACATGACCAGCAACTCGCTGGCCTGCTCGTGCTGCCGTGCAACGTCTGCGCTTTTATCGCGATACTGGACCACTGCGGCACCACCTTTAAGCACCGCCTCGACCTCATTCAGCAACTGTGCGCTGTCGTCAGTTTCACGCGTGATCGCGTAAAGCCCACCTATCATTGCGGTTTTTCACCTTCACGTGCCCAGAACAAGCGATCCGGAATGAATTGCCCCATGCCGGGACGAAATGCGGCGCGCAATGACTCATATGTAAATTCCTGCGCTTCGCGGACCGCTTCAGACAGATCCAGGCCATGCGCCAGCGCGGCGGCAATAGCGGATGCCAGCGTACAACCGGAGCCATGATAGCTGCCCGGCAACCGGTCCCAGGCATCCCGACGCAGCACGCCATTTTCACCATAGAGCGTATTGAAGACTTGCGGCGTATTTTCGTGTGTGCCGGTAATCAATACATATTCGCACCCCAAATCAATCAAGCGCTGGGCACATTCTGCCAGATCGAGTTCCACGCCTTCTTCACAATCGTCCTGCAACAGACGCCTGACTTCCATACTATTGGGAGTGAGGATTGTGGTCTGCGGAATCAGCATGTCGAGAAGTGCCGCCTGCATGTCGTCATTCGCCAGTTCATCGCCTCGCCCGGATGCCAATACCGGATCGAGGATCAGTGGCACATCGGGATAATCGCTGACGATCTCGGCAATCGCAGCAATCGCTTCAATGCTGCCGAGCAGGCCGATCTTGAAGGCGGCTACCGGCATATCTTCCAGCACGCTACGCGCTTGGTCGGCGATCCAGCCGGCATCAATAGGCAGATAATCATCCACGCCCACCGTATCCTGCACCGTGATCGCTGTTACAACCGACAAGGCATGGCAACCCATACTGGTCAGCGTGAGAATATCAGCCTGAATACCGGCTCCGCCACTGGGGTCGGTCGCGGCAAAAGTGAGTACGATGGGCGGGAGTTCGTCTGTCATGGTCAAGGCAGTGGCACCCAGTACTTCAGTGCATATGGAGTTAGAATAATCATTTTAACTTAAAAGCGGAGATTCAATGGCAACCCCCTTCAACTGTTATCTGTGTGTGATCTGTGGTTTTATCTATGAAGAGGAAAAAGGTTGTCCCGAAGATGGCATTGCCCCGGGAACCCGCTGGGAAGATGTGCCCCCCAACTGGACTTGCCCCGATTGCGGCGCACGCAAGGACGATTTCGAGCTCATTCAGATATAGTAAGCGCAGCAATTGCTAAAGATTTCGCCACGCAGTCCGATATTTACTCAAAGCCTGTACAGGTGCTTATTGCAATAGAGCCGCCACGCAGGCCGAAACCGACACACTCAGGATGGGGTACAGCGTGAGCGACACCAAAAATCTGGCTGGTATCAAAGTAATGATCATTGATGACAGCAATACAATCCGCCGTAGCGCAGAGATTTTTCTCAATCAGGCCGGCTGCCAGGTCATTCTGGCCGAGGACGGTTTTGACGCACTGGCTAAAATCACAGAGCATCTGCCGGATGTGGTTTTCGTGGATATCATGATGCCCCGCCTGGATGGTTACCAAACCTGTTCATTGATCAAGAAAAACGCGCATTTCAAGGCCACCCCGGTAGTGATGTTATCGAGTAAGGACGGCTTGTTCGACAAGGCGCGCGGACGTATGGTGGGCTCCAATGAATACCTGACCAAACCTTTTACCAAAGATACCCTGTTAACTGCAGTACAACGCCACACCACCCAGCATTTAGCTGCCTGACTTTTTAAGACGAGATTATTACCATGGCTATCCAACGCATCCTGATTGTAGACGACTCCCCGACCGAACGCTTTTTCCTGGCTGATTTGCTAGGCAAAAACGGCTATGACGTCAGCATGGCTGAAAATGGCACCGAGGCACTGGACAAAGCCAAGCTGAACAAGCCTGACCTGATTCTTATGGACGTTGTGATGCCCGGGCTGAACGGCTTTCAGGCCACCCGCGCGATTTCACGCGACGACGACACCAAACATATACCGGTAATCCTGTGCACAACCAAAAATCAGGAAACCGATAAAATTTGGGGTATGCGCCAAGGTGCCATTGAATACATGGTAAAACCGATCGATGGCGCTGCCTTGCTGCAAAAAATTCGTACTTTATAAGCTTCCCTTTTTGCCAATCTAACTTACGACCATGTCAAAACGTGTCAGCCTCAAACAATTCCAGCAAGATCTGAGCACCAGGCTTCAAAATGCGGGCACGCGCACCACGCTGGCGACCAGCTTGGGGGTGCGCGTCGGCGAAGAAAACTGGCTGATCGAGCTTGGCAACATCAGTGAAGTCATTGCACCTGGACCATGGATCCGTGTTCCACTGGCCAAGCCATGGCTGCTGGGTGTCGCGAATATACGCGGCAAACTGTATAGCGTTGTCGATCTGCCCGCTTTTTCCGGGCATGCTTCAGTCATACCCGGGCCGGATACACGGTTATTGCTGGTACACGGCCGCTTCGCCGTGAATGCGGCATTGCTGGTTGACCAGACCCTGGGGCTACGCAGCCTGGAACCTGCGAATGAGCAAGAAACCGGCACATCGGATACGGAATGGGTAAGCCGTCATTATCGTGACGGGCAAAATGTCTCCTGGAAAGTACTGGACATGGG
>JBDSHM010000366.1:0-4651 GCA_039918495.1 Sulfuriferula sp.
TTTGCTGTTGTTCCTGAGCCAGCTGCTCAAGCCGCGTCAGCCCCGCCTGCAAGTTGGCAATCAGTTTGGAGCGTGCCTGAGCGAGATACGTATAGTAATGCAGGTTGCGAGCCAGCTGGTTAGGATTCTGGCCATTCATCAACAATTTGGCAGTGTCATCCTGACCGCTCATATATTGCTGGTTGAGCAATTGAGCCAATTGTTGTTGCTGAAGTGTAACTGACCGTCGGGTGGCTTCACTCTCCGTGCGCAACTGTTCCAAACTCTGGGCTACGCCTTCTTGTTGGCGATCAAGTTGATAAACGCGCCGATTGGTGTCGCTGATGGCTTGTTCTGATTGTTTCAACGCATCCGCCGCCTGGCTACGATCAGCCTGCGCACTTTTGTTATCGTGGCGTAATGCTTCAATGCGTTGACGCAGCTTGACCAGATCTTCCTTGGACGCGGCTACTGTGTTATTGACAGCACACAGCAAAACCAGCAAAACGAACAATCTGGTGGTGTATTTCACTCGAACTCGATCAGCGATCTTCCGGACATTTCAGACGGTTGTGGCAAACCCATCAATTTAAGCAGGGTGGGGCTTACATCTTCCAGTGCACCATTTTCTGCCAGATGGATACGACGCTTGCCAACATAAAGCAACGGCACCAGATTGGTAGTGTGTGCGGTATGGGCCTGCGTGGTTTGTTCATCCAGCATCATCTCCGCATTCCCATGGTCTGCAGTAATAATAATCTCGCCACCCGCTTTCAGCATCGCCGGGATAACACGCCCCAGACATTCATCCAGCACCTCGATCGCACGCACTGCAGCTGGCAGATTACCCGTATGCCCGACCATATCCGCGTTGGCGTAATTACAGATAATGGCATTGAATGTGCCGCCTTCAATGGCGCCTATCAATTTGTCGGTGAGTTCGTAGGCGCTCATTTCCGGTTTCATGTCATAGGTTGCAACATCTGGCGAGGGTACCAGTATGCGCTCTTCCCCTGCGTAGACCGTCTCCTCGCCCCCATTAAAAAAGAATGTCACATGCGGATATTTTTCGGTTTCTGCAATACGTAACTGCGTCAAACCGGTTTTGGAGATGTACTCTCCAAAACCATTCCGTATGCGCTCCGGCGGGAATGCCACAGTCACATTGAATTCGTCACTATAGCCAGTCAATGTACAAAATGCGCCCAATTTGGGTTGATGCTCACGTTCGAACTCATTGAAATCAGGTTCGATAAAAGTCCGGGAAATCTGTCTGGCGCGGTCCGACCGGAAATTCATGAACACGACGGCATCACCATCCTCGATACGCACAGGCTGACCATCCGGAGGCACAATCGCAGTCGCTTTGATAAACTCATCGCTCTCACCTCGCGCATAGGCCTGCTCCAGCCCGGTCAAAGTATCGGGCGCGGTGTATTCGGCATGCCCCTGTGTAATCAGATCATAGGCCGCCTTGACACGTTGCCAGCGCCGGTCTCGGTCCATTGCAAAATATCGCCCGATCATCGAGGCTACAAATCCAACCTGCAATTGCGCTATTTTATCCTGCAAGCGCTGCAAATTGACTTTGGCGCTCTTCGGCGGCGTATCCCGTCCATCCAGGAACACATGTAGATAAACCTTTTTCAGCCCCTCGCGCGCGGCCATTTCCAGCATGGCATGGATATGCAATTCATGGCTATGCACGCCCCCATCGGAGAGCAGCCCCAGAATATGCAAAGCCTTATTATTGTTTTTTGCGACAGCTATTGCCGCCAGCAGAGCCGGATTGGTAAAGAACGATCCGCTGCTGATGGACAGGTCAATACGCGTGAATTCTTGATATACAACGCGACCGGCGCCCATATTGAGATGGCCCACTTCCGAATTGCCCATTTGACCGGAAGGCAGGCCAACCGCAGCCTCGGAGGCTTGGATCAGAGTGTGTGGGTAGGTCTGCCAGAGTTGATCCCAATTGGGTTTATTGGCTTGTGCGATGGCATTATCGGTGCTGCAGTGACGGCAGCCAAAGCCGTCCAGAATAATCAGTAGAACTGGTTTTACCTTCATGTTTATATATGCTTTCGGTGCGCAATCAGCCGCAACCTTTTCTATATTTGGAACTATTTTTTTAATAGTTAATTTTAGTATATTTTAATACTTATTGCATTATAATATTCGTTAAATCGATTGATTTTTAAAGGGTACTTACCAATGAGTACTGTTAATACAGGCAGCGCTACCATTTTGAACCTGGAACACATAGATCTGATCGACAAAGACGAACACATCGAACAAGCCTCGCGTGCCATGAAAGCGATGTCGCATCCGTTACGCTTAAAAATATTATGCGTACTGGGGGATCGTGAAGTCAGCGTGCAGGACATTGTAGACAGTGTCGGCACATCCCAAAGCAATATATCTCAACATCTCGCTATTCTTCGCGACAAAGGCGTTCTGCGCACCCGCAAAGATGCCAATCGGGTTTACTACCGTGTCGGCGATACACGCACACTACGGCTTATCAGCATGATGCGTGATGTTTTTTGCGGTTTCTCAAAATAATCATTTTTTGTTGATCAATTCGTGACGATGCCCGCACTGAGGCGCCGTCACGTTTTTTTAAACGCTATCCGCATCTGCCGGATTCAGCGCCAGTTATTTATAATTCGTTATATCATTTGCTTAGGATTAATAATTAGAATATAATTATTTTCTAATATACAAACCAAGGCCAGATGGGAAACGGTTGATAAGGGATGCGACAATCCCGGTATTAATCGGTCAGCCTAGAATCAGGGAGCGAGTCAAAGCATGTATTTGCGTCAATCACGCCTCAAATTAAAACGGCTCGGAATCGCCTTACTGGCTGTATGCAGCCTCAGCTACTATCCAACCGCAAGTGCGCAAACACTAAGCTTTGATCAATGTGTGGCGACAGCGCTTCGCCAGAACCCGGATTTATCTGTCAGCCGCGCTCAACTTGATCAAGCGCGCGCAGGACTGCGTCAGGCGCAAGGCAGCCGCATGCCCAAACTGACTGCATCAATCAATGCAACGCGCACCAATGACGCCCTGAATGCATTCGGACTCAAGCTATCCCAGCGCAATGCCACTTTTAATGATTTCGGTGCCGGCCAGTTCACCGGGCCGGCTGCACTGGGTGTCGCGCCGGACAACCTGAATCATCCCGGCGTCGTCAATAATTACAACACCCGCCTGGAAGTACAATTACCGCTGTATACCGGGGGATTGATTGAAGGCAACATCGAGCAGGCGCAGGCTTACATTAAAGCTGCCCAGCAAGGTGACATTGCCGCGCGACAGCAAGTGATATTCAATGTACTGCAGGCCTATCAGGCCGTGCACTCGGCACGCGCCTTCGTTAATGTGGCAAGACAAGCCGAAACCGCCACGGCATCCCAGGTCAAAAACATTGAAAACATGGTCAAAAGCGGCGTGGTGGTGAAAAGCGACCTGCTGTCCGCCCAGGTACGTCTTGAAGATGTACGCATCCAGTTATTGCAAGCGCAAAACGCCGAAGCCGCGGCGCTGGATCAGCTGCATATTCTGCTTGGCATACCGCTAGCTGACCCGCTGGATGTCGGCGCACCCGTTATGCCAACTGCTGTAAAGGGAAGCCCTGCAGATTTACGCGCCCTCGCGCTCGCCGACAATCCAAAATTAAAAGCGATGCGCAATCAACTGGGTGCATCGCAAGCCGGGATCAAAATTGCCAAAGCCGGCCTATATCCGCAAATCGGATTGATGGCGCGACAGGACTGGAATGACAGTAAAGTTGGCTTTGCTGCCAGCTCCTACACTTTGGGTGGCCAATTGAGCTGGGCAGTATTTGACGGCAATGTCACACACAGTGCGGTAGATCGTGCCTCTGCCAGCCATGCCGAACAACAAGCGCGCCTGCTGCAAGCGGAAAACGGCATAAGCTTGCAGGTGGATGATGCGCGCAGGAAAGCGGAGGAAGCCGCATTCCGTCTCTCCGCACGTCAGCTCGCAGTCAATAGCGCCAATGCGGCGGTCGATTTGGTCAATAAGCGTTACGCCAATGGTGTAGCCACGATCGCCGAACTACTCGCCGCACAAACTCAGCAGGACAAGGCGCAAGCCGATGTCGTATCGGCCCAGTATGACCTTGCAGTACAGCGCGCCAGCCTCAAGCTGGCTATCGGCAAGCTTGAACCAGACCAGTTATAAAGATCAGGGAGTTGATTGTGAA
Organism: Sulfuriferula sp.; assembly: GCA_039918495.1. Classification (GTDB taxonomy): domain Bacteria; phylum Pseudomonadota; class Gammaproteobacteria; order Burkholderiales; family Sulfuriferulaceae; genus Sulfuriferula. Next base: position 4,217 of record JBDSHM010000366.1, read on the forward strand.
TCGTCGAACTATAAAAATCATTAAACCCGCTGTTTTTGCACTGGCGCTTGCATTGGTGTTAAGCGCATGCAGCGAAAAGGATAAACCACAGCAAGCAACAGTCCCGGCTGCCACCGTCACGGCCCATATTGCCGTCGTGCAAAAAACCGTATTGCCGGTTATCGCTACCGCCCCCGGTAGTGTGATTGCCGAACAACAAGCACAGATCGCCTCGCGACTGATGGGCTTTATCCGCGAAATAAATGTTCAGGAAGGACAAAGCGTCGTTAAAGACCAGCGTCTGTTTACAGTCGATCCAAGCGATATTCAAGGCCAGGTAAGTCAGGCCAAAGCCGGGCTCGCGCAGGCCGAAGCCGGCCTCGCCGATGTCAAAAATGATTACCAGCGATTTGGCACCTTATATAAGGAAGAAGCATTCCAAAACAACAGTGGGAC
>JBDSHM010000367.1:0-4824 GCA_039918495.1 Sulfuriferula sp.
CTGATTTTCTTCAGGAAAAATAGAGCAGGTTATGTAAAGCAATTTACCACCGCGCGCCAAGCATCGCCAGAGTTCGGGGAGCATGGCGGCCTGCTGCGCCGCAAAATGTGCAATATCGTCAGGTCGCCTCAGCCATTTGATATCCGGATGACGCCGCACCACACCGGATGCCGAACAAGGCACATCGGCGAGAATGCGGTCGAACTGTTGACCATCCCACCAGGTGGCGGGTTGTGCGGCATCGCCGCCAACCAGCGCGGCAGAAAGACGCAACCGTTCAAGATTTTCGCCTACCCGTTTCAGCCGGCTTGTATCCGAATCCAACGCTGTCAGCATGACATCTGCCGTCTCCAGAATATGCCCGGTTTTGCCCCCTGGCGCTGCGCAGGCATCCAGCACACGCTGGCCATCGTGCACATCCAGCAATGGTGCAGCGAGCTGAGCGCCGGCATCCTGCACCGAGACGCGTCCTGCAGCAAAACCTGGCAACTGAGCCACCGCAATCGGTTGCGCCAGTTGCAGTGCAAATTCACCGTTCTGGATGGCATCCACACCGGCGTCACGCAGCAATTCCAGATAGGCGACCGTACTGCCGTGATGTTGATTTACCCGCAACGTCATCGGCGCATGCTGGTTGCCCGCCGTCAGCACCGCTTGCCAGTGTTCCGGATAGGCTGCGCGCAGTCTGTCGATCCACCACTGCGGGTAGTTCCAGTACACGTTTTCTTTCCGGATTACCGTGGCAGTGAGTGTTTCAGCCTGACGCAGATAGTTACGCAATACGCCGTTGACCAGCCCGCGCGCCCACGGCTGTGTGGCTGCAGCGGCTTCCACCGCTTCGTTGACGACGGTATGTGTCGCATCGGGACGCAGGCGCAACTGACGCAATGCCACTACCAACAGCGCGGCGATGACGCTATCCTTGAGTGGATTGCTCAGCAACGCATCGCGCAATGCTGCCAGCAATGCATACTCGCGCAAACTGCCATAGCAGATGTCCTGCACTGTAGCGCGCCCCGCTACTGGCTGGTCCGCCAATACACGATTGAGATTCTGGCCTTTGTGCACCACTGCGTCCACCGCATAGGCAGCGCGTTTCAGGAGTTGACGCAGCGGCGGTTGATGGATGGGATCAGACATATAAAATCAACCGGGTTAATCCCCATACACCAAAAGCCGCGACCAGCAGTCCGGCCGCCAGTCGCACCATCGGTTTGCGGGTGAGGGTTTGAAGACGTTGGGCGAACAATCCCATCGCCAATAAATTGGGTAATGTGCCGGCCCCGAAAGCGAGCATCAGCAACGCACCATGCGCGGCACTGCCCGTGGCCAGTGCCGATATCAGTACTGAATATACAAATCCGCATGGCAACCAGCCCCACACTGCGCCCGTAAAAAATGCCTGCGGCAGTGTACGCACCGGAATAAATCGTTTCATCAGCGGCTGCAACCGTGCCCATACCACGCTACCGACGCGTTCCAGCGCCAGAACGGCGCGCGACAATCCGGCCAGATAAAGCCCCAGCAGGATCAGCATGACATTGGCCAGACCATACAGCACGCGCTCAGCGGGCATGAACCTGTCCAGCAATAAAGTGCTCGCACCTATCGCCCCGACAATGGCGCCCGCCAGTGCATAGCTTGTTACACGCCCGAAATTATAGGCCAGCAAGGTCGGCACAGCGGGCCGATTGGTAGCCGAGGACAATGACAGCGCCGTGACAATGCCACCGCACATACCGACGCAATGTACGCCACCCAACAGGCCGACCAGGAATACCGACAGGTAGGAAATTTCAGGCATTGATGGGCTCTACCCATCCTTTAAACCGGCGCAGCAGCCACAAACCCGGCAACGCCAGCAGCGTGCAAATCAGGAAGAACGGCGTCCAGCCCATGGTTTCAGCCATCCATCCGGTCGGTGCCGAAAGAATCACCCGCGGCACCCCCATCAGGCTCGACAACAATGCATATTGAGTGGCTGTGAAACGTTTGTCGGTCATCGCCCCCATGAACCCGACAAATGCCGCCGTACCCAACCCGCCGGTGAAATTTTCCACCGCAACGACTGCCGCCAGCCCGGTCAGATGCGGACCCATGTGCGCCAGCAGGACGAAACCGAACGTCGACAGCATTTGCAGAATACCGAACGCCCACAATGCCCGGTACATGCCCAGCCGCAATATCCAGATGCCGCCCAAAGTACCGCCCAGTATGGTGGCCCAGAAACCGAACAACTTGACCACCGCACCGATCTCGGTCTTGGAGAAACCAAGATCCAGATAAAACGGCGTGGATATAGCAGTCGCAAGGGTATCGCCCAGTTTGTAAAACAGAATGAACGCAAGGATCAGCCATGCTTCTTCACGCTTGAAAAACTCCACAAACGGTTCGATAACGGCACTTTTCAGCGTACGCGGCGCGCCCGGCGCCAGCATCGGTTCGCGTGCCAGTAACGTGGTAATGATCCCTACACTCATAAATGCCGCCATGAGTTGGTACATAACAGGGAAACTCAGCTGATCGGCCAAAATCAGTCCGCCTCCGCCTGCCAGCAGCATGCCGGTGCGATAGCCATTGACGAAAAGCGCCGAGCCGAAGCCCAACTCGACATCGTGCAGACTTTCGCGCCGATAGGCATCAATGACAATATCCTGGGAAGCGGAAAAAAACGTCACCAACAATGCAGCCAGGGCAACGCCCCACAAATTGGCGGCGGGGTTGGTCAGGCTCAAGCCCACCAATGCTGCCGCCAATATGACCTGCATCAGCAGTAGCCAGCCACGCCGCCGCCCAAACAGAGGCAGCGTGAAGCGATCGAACAGCGGGGCCCAAAGGAATTTCAGCGTATAGGGCAAGCCGATCAACGACGCGGCACCGATCGCAGCCAGGCTGACACCGGAATCTTTCAACCACGCCTGCAATACCGAACCGGTGAGTAACAACGGAAGCCCGGATGTAAATCCCATCACCAGTGCCACCAGCATACGTCCGCTAAAAATGGATTTCAGCGTTTCCTGCCAGCTGGGTTTCGCTACGGACCGGGTCATTGATGCGCAGCGTAATCGATGATGAGTGGCGAATGATCTGAAAAACGCGTGTCTTTATAAACGTTTGCGGCGCGTGCCAGCGCAGCAATACCGGGCGTGGCAATCTGATAATCGATGCGCCAACCGACGTTATTGGACCAGGCCTGGCCGCGATTGCTCCACCAGGTATAAGCCTCTCCGGTGGCATCCGGGCAAAGCATACGATGCACATCCACAAATCCGAGCTCATCCTGAATCCTGCTCATCCAGGCGCGTTCTTCAGGCAGGAATCCTGAATTTTTCAGGTTGGATTTCCAGTTTTTCAAATCGATTTCCTTGTGGGCGATGTTCCAGTCGCCACAGAGAACAATGTCGCGCCCGCCGTTTTTTAGTTCGGCCAGATGCGGATAAAACCGTTCAAGAAAGCTGAATTTTACCTGCTGACGCTCTTCTGAACTGGAACCGGACGGCAAATACAGCGAAATGACGCTCAGATTACCGAATTGCGCTTCAATGTAACGGCCTTCGGCATCGATCTCGGCAATACCCAAGCCTTCAATCACTGCATCGGGCTGTTTTTTGGCGTAAATACCCACGCCGCTATAGCCTTTTTTTTCCGCGTAATGAAAAAATCCATACAGGCCATCCGGTTGGAGCATTTCACGACGCATATCCGTCATCTGCGCTTTCAGTTCCTGTACACACACGACATCGGCGTCTTGCGCGGCAAGCCATTCAAAGAAACCTTTGCTGCTGGCGGAGCGAATACCATTGAGGTTGGCGGTTATAATGCGCAAATGTCTATTTCCTCGAATTCATCATGTCCGATTTCCGACAAGCATTTCTAACTTTCGCCATTGAACAAAATGTATTGTGTTTTGGCGAATTCAAAACCAAGGCCGGGCGCATCAGCCCATACTTCTTTAATGCCGGGTTATTTTCCGATGGCATGGCCTTGAAACAGCTTGGCGAATTTTACGCGAAAGCGATACTCGCTGCCGGAATCAAATTTGATGTGCTGTTCGGGCCCGCTTACAAAGGCATTCCGCTGGCGGCTTCAACTGTCGTGGCACTGGCCGCTCAGGGGCAGAAAGTGCCGTACAGTTTCAACCGCAAGGAGGCCAAGGATCATGGGGAAGGCGGCAGCATCGTGGGCGCGCCGCTGCGGGGACGCGTGCTGATTATTGATGATGTCATCTCCGCCGGCACTTCGGTGCGTGAATCGGTGGAGATGATTCGCAGTCATGGCGCCACCCCTGCTGGCGTAATCATTGCACTGGATCGCATGGAACGCGGCCAAGGAACTATGTCTGCAGTGCAGGAAGTGGAAAAACAATACAACATCCCGGTATTCGCTATTGCCAATCTCGCTGATCTGCTTGCCTATTTGCATAACCATGCCGCCATGGAACAGAATTTGCACGCAGTGGCCCGTTACCGTGAAGTTTACGGTGTGACCTAAGAGAATAAAAATGCGCGTATTGCTCTCGATGATAATTTTTGGATTGACAGCCCCCGCACAAGCCGCCATGTACAAATGGGTGGATGAGCACGGCCATACCCATTACGGCGATACGTTACCGCAGCAGGCAACCGGGCGCGCAAATATGGAACTGGATAAACAGGGCCTGACCATCAAGAAAAATGCCGGCGCAATGACCCCGGAGCAGCGCCAGTTGCGTGCCGCCGAATTATTGCGTCAACAACAGGAACTGCAGGTAAAAACGGAACAAAAACAGCATGATACTGCGCTATTGAATACCTACACTTCGCCCGCAGAAATCGATCTGGCACG
>JBDSHM010000368.1:0-5042 GCA_039918495.1 Sulfuriferula sp.
TGGATGATATACGGCATTCAAATTGCATCCCTGCCGGTCATGCTTGCCAACGCAGTCACCATGATATTGGCGCTTATCATCCTGATATTGAAATATAGTTATCGAAAATAACGCCCACATCTGGCGATCCGCCTGGCCAGCGCATTCCCTCCTATTCGAGTCGCTACTGCCACTGCCAGATACGTTGACCTCGGCAACATGTTGGCCCGATGTCGCCGCACTCAGCCAATGCGCTGCCGAGCGCGCCGTGATCAATGCAAATGGCCAGGCTATTCATTTCGTAACCGGCAATCATATCAACCCCGCAATGGCTTATGAAACGGCCATTCACGAGCAGGGTAAAGTCGCTACCCGCAGTCGCAATTGGCACGACTTCTTCAATGCATTGGTATGGCTCAACTGGCCACACATCAAGTCCGCACTCAACGCATCGCATATACGCGCCGGCGTATCGTCCATACGCAGTCGTGCACGCGACGCCCTGACCCTGCTAGACGAAAGTGGTGTAGTCGTGGCCTATTCCGAACCCCGCTTATGGGATCAACTGAGGCGGGCCGAATGGCAGGGACTGTTCGTGCATCAACGTGCTGCGGTACGGGCATCCATGCGTTTTTATCTGCTTGGTCATGCCTTACATGAAAAAGCGCTTTCACCTTATCCGGCGATGACAGGGAAATGTCTTGCAGTCGCTGTCACTGATGATTTTTTCGCGCTAAATTATGCACAACAACGCCTGCAACTGGATGTGCTGCTGGCGCGACAACTGGTAACGAATGTGCCTCAAACGCCCGCACAATTTCCGCCCTTGCCGCTACTGGGCATTCCTGGAATAAGTGCTCGCAGTGAGGCACCGGATTTCTACGCTAACACAGCTATTTTCAGACCACGCAGCGTCGTTTAAACGTTACCGCTTGCCACGTCGAATCACCGGCCAGAACAATCATCCGCATAACCTGGCGCATCAAAAATACTAATTTTTACTTGCACCCATCCTATCCTTCTCAGCGCGAAAATATTTTTTCAGCGTACGCCAACGCACGGTCTTTCGTCGCGATGATTTCTAAAATTTGTTTACCCATTCAACTCTTGAAGCAAGCTGGACATGATCCGGCGACAACAGCATATCTCCCCTAATCAGATGAGTAAACGATGACGACTCAATGAAATTGAAAGGACATTCAGATGAAAAACGCAAGCAAACGTGTCGCGATGGTTGTCAAAGACCATTTTGAACAGTCTGAGATGCAGGAAACACGCAAAAATCTCGAATCCAAAGGCATTCATGTCGATTTGATCGGTGTCAAAGATGGCCAAGTGCAAGGCCTTAATCACATTGATAAAGCCGACACTTTCCCGATCGACAAAATTCTGACAGAAATTTCACCCGGTGATTACGACGCAGTGGTTCTGCCGAGAGGCGCTGGGAATGCCGATGGATTACGCATGGTGAGTGAAGCGCGAGACTTTGTTACAGCCATGCATAAAGCAAACAAGCCGGTGGCAGCGATCTGCCATACCCCTTGGTTGCTGGTATCTGCAGGTATTGCCAAAGGACATACCATGACTTCATTCCCCAGCATTCAAGACGACATCCGAAATGCCGGCGCGGTATGGGTAGATGAGACTGTCCACATAGACGGAAACCTTATTACCAGCCGCAATCCGCAAGATATTCCTGCGTTTAGCGCCGCCATCATCAAGGCACTGGGAATTTCGGCCTAACACCGCAGCAATCGAAATGACGGAAGGAAATCACGATATCACATTCTGAAAGCGCGACCATAGAGGAACTGGTTGTCCAGCAACGCGCCATTCAGCAGGCACAGGACGATCAAGATGCGTCCGCACCGGTCACATCTCAGGCAGAGGATCAGGTCGTTCAAACGGGTGCACGCGACTATCCCGGTGCACCGATGCCATCGCAACATATGGCGAAGCCTGGCTATGAGGCTGAAATGGTGCTCAAGCCTCAATTCATGGCCGCTGACTATCTGGGCAGTGCCAAATTAAAAGGGCAGGTCGCCATAATTACGGGAGGCGACTCGGGAATTGGGCGCGCTGTTGCCGTGCTCTATGCCCGGGAAGGTGCCAATGTCGCCATTATCTATCTTAATGAGCATGAGGACGCACAGGAAACTAAGCGCCATGTGGAGGCAGAAGGTGGCCAATGTTTCCTGTTCAGCGGTGACGTACGCGATGCGGAATTTTGCCGTCGGACTGTCGAAGAAATTCATACTCAATTCGGACGTATTGATATCCTGGTCAACAATGCTGCTTTTCAGGAACATGCGGATTCTTTGCTGGATCTCACGGAAGAACGTTTTGATCTGACCATGAAAACCAAAGTCTATGGTTACTTTCATATGGCCAAGGCCGTATTGCCGTATTTAAAGCGCGGCGCAGCGATTATCAATACCGGCTCGGTCACGGGTCTAAAAGGCAACAAAAACCTGTTGGACTATTCAACTACCAAGGGAGCGATTCATGCATTTACGATGGCGCTCGCCTCCAATCTGTTGCCGCAGGGTATTCGCGTCAATGCGGTCGCGCCCGGCCCTGTCTGGACGCCGCTGAACCCGGCAGATCAAAGTCCTGAAAACATCACCCAGTTTGGGCGAACGACTAACATGAATCGCCCAGCGCAGCCGAAAGAGATATCGCCAGCCTACGTTTTTTTGGCTTCATCTATTTGCTCGAGTTTCATTACCGGCATCGTTTTACCTATTCTTGGCACGGTAGGCGAATAGCGTTGTATCAATCCGTGGAGTTAGGATGCAGGCATCCCGGCAGCCTGCCCCGTGTCTTATCAGCGGTCAGCAGCGCTAGCGCACGCAATCCACGTAGTAAACAGGCTTGCCTTCGGTTTCGCCTTTTACCAAGCCATGAATGTCGGTCTCGAAACCCGGGAAACGTTCATTAAAATCACGCGCAAATTTAAGATAGCGCACGATGGTTGCATTGAAACGTTCGCCGGGGATCAGCAAGGGAATGCCCGGTGGATAAGGCGTCAGCAATACGCTGGTAATGCGCCCTTCGAGCTTGTCAATTTCCACCCGATCGATTTCACGGTGCGCCATTTTGGCAAATGCATCGCTGGGTTTCATGGCTGGTTCCATGTTGGAAAGATACATCTCGGTGGTGAGACGGGCGATATCGTTGGCCTTGTAGATACCGTGGATGGCATCACACAAATCCTTCAAACCCATGCGCTCGTAACGCGGGTATTTGGCGATAAATTCAGGAAGCACGCGCCACAATGGCTGGTTGCGGTCGTAATCGTCCTTGAACTGCTGCAACGCAGTCAGCATGGTATTCCAGCGGCCCTTGGTAATGCCGATGGTAAACATGATAAAAAACGAATACAGACCCGTTTTTTCCACGATGACGCCATGCTCGGCGAGGTATTTGGTGACGATGGCGGCAGGCATGCCGGAGTCGGCAAAATCGCCATCCACGTCGAGACCGGGAGTGATAATGGTGGATTTGATCGGGTCAAGCATATTGAAGCCGGGTGCAAGATCTCCAAAGCCATGCCAGCGTTCGTTGGCACGTAGAATCCAGTCGTCGCGTTCGCCCATCCCTTCCTCGGCTAAGTGTTCCGGCCCCCACACCTTGAACCACCATGAATCACCGAATTCGTTGGCCACCTTGCGCATGGCACGACGAAAATCCAGCGCTTCCATGATGGATTCTTCCACCAGCGCTGTACCTCCAGGTGGTTCCATCATCGACGCCGATACGTCACAGGAGGCAATAATGGCGTATTGCGGACTGGTGGAGGTATGCATCAGATAGGCTTCATTGAAAATATCCCGATCCAGTGTGCGTGTCTCGGAGTCCTGAATCAGGATTTGCGAGGCCTGCGATAATCCGGCCAGCATCTTGTGGGTAGATTGGGTGGCGAAAATCATGGATTCCTTGCATCGTGGCCGATCTTTGCCAATGGCATGCATACCCTGATAAAAATCGTGAAACGTGGCGTGCGGTAACCATGCTTCATCAAAATGCAGCGTATCGATCTGGCCATCGAGTAATGCCTTGATCGTTTCCACATTGTAGAGCACACCATCGTAGGTACTCTGGGTGATGGTGAGAATCCGCGGCTTGCCTTTGGCGGCTCGGGCGAAGGGGTTGGCGTCGATTTTTTTCTGGATATTTTCGGGTGTGAATTCGGACAGCGGGATCGGGCCAATAATGCCATAGTGATTGCGTGTCGGCGTCAGGAATACCGGAATTGCGCCTGTCATGGTGATAGCGTGCAGAATGGACTTGTGGCAATTGCGATCCACCACAACGATATCATCCGGCGCCACGGTCGAATGCCACACCATCTTGTTGGAAGTGGAGGTGCCATTGGTCACAAAAAACAGGTTATCGGCATTGAAAATACGCGCCGCATTGCGTTCAGAAGCCGCCACTGGCCCGGTATGATCCAGCAATTGGCCAAGCTCATCCACGGCATTACACACATCGGCGCGCAGCATGTTTTCGCCGAAGAACTGGTGAAACATCTGTCCAACCGGACTTTTCAGGAAGGCAACACCGCCTGAATGGCCGGGACAGTGCCAGGAATAGGAGCCATCCGAAGCGTAATGGGTGAGCGCGCGGAAGAATGGTGGTGCCAGCGAATCGAGATAGGTTTTCGCCTCGCGCAGGATGTGGCGAGCCACGAACTCCGGCGTATCCTCGAACATATGGATGAAACCGTGTAATTCCTTCAACACATCGTTCGGAATATGTCGCGAGGTGCGCGTTTCACCATACAGAAAAATAGGGATTTCGCTATTGCGGAAACGAATTTCTTCCACAAAGGTACGCAGTTGAGCAACAGCCTGATCGGCTGCATTGGGCGAAGAAAACTCTTCGTCGTCGATCGACAGAATAAAGCACGACGCGCGGCTCTGCTGCTGGGCAAAACTGGACAAATCACCATAGCTGGTGACGCCCAGCACTTCGGTGCCTTCGTCTTCAATGGCCTTGGCTAACGCTCGAACACCTAACCCACTGGCGTTCTCCGAACGGAAATCCTCGTCGATGATGAC
>JBDSHM010000369.1:0-3134 GCA_039918495.1 Sulfuriferula sp.
AAGCCGCTACGCCTACTGTCCTTTGCCCCAGAGTACGACTTGTACTGTCTGGAACAAGACCATCATGTCAAGAAATAAAGTATGGTTTTTTACGTAATACAAATCGTATTGCAATTTTTCCACCGCATCTTCAACACTGGCACCGTATGCGTAGCATACTTGTGCCCAGCCGGTTATGCCGGGTTTGACGGTATGACGGCTGTTGTAATAAGGAATCTGGCGAGTCAGCTCATCGACGAAATAGGGGCGTTCCGGCCGTGGGCCAACAAAACTCATGTGTCCCATAAATACATTAAATAATTGCGGCAGTTCGTCCAGGCGCACGCGCCGGATAAAGCGCCCGACCCGCGTGGTACGGTCATCGTTTTTATTTGCCCAGCGCGGCTTGCCATCCTGTTCGGCATCGGTACGCATGCTGCGAAACTTCATGATGGTGAATGGCTTTCCATGTTGGCCCACCCGTTCCTGGCGATACAATATCGGTCCACCGCTTTCCAGATAGATTGCCAGTGCTGTCAATAGCATGGCAGGCAGGGAAATCAATACGATCACCAGGCTTACGACCAGGTCGAAAATGCGCTTAACTGTATCGCGCGCAAGTCCCTGTTTAAAGCCCTCCGACAGGATGATCCAGCTGGCATTGAGCGATTCAAGTTGTAACTGGCCATTCTCACGCTCAAAGAATGACGATAACTCAATGACGTTGATGCCACGCAGCTTGCATTCCAGCAATTCATTCACTGGCAGGCCACCATCGCGACGGTCACGAACCGCAATAACAATTTCGTGAATATTGTATTTGGTAACGATTTCACCCAACCCTGAGCTGTCATGTATGACGCGTGAATGCTCAACATAATGATGGCTGCCTTGCAAAGGTAGATAGCCAATTATCTGGACGCTGCGGGTGGATGCCATCGATTTGATCAAATGGTCCACCTTGGCAGCCCGACTGCCGCTTCCAAGCACCAGTATACGTTTCTTGAAGGCATCCAGATTGGACCATTTTATGAACGCAATACGCGTAATGGTGACGCCGATCAGCGCAAACAGCAGTGAAAACAAAAATGCGCCACGCCCAAGGAGCATGTCCGGGAACAAGTAAAAAAGCAGGCTCATGACGACGAAACCAGTTGCAAAACTAGCAGTGATGCGAAGTGTCACCGCGCGGGCGCCTGCCATCCATTCAGCGGTGTACATGCCGAAGATGGTCATAATCAATAGCATCACCATCGCAAATGCACTGGCTTTCGGTAGTATCGGACCCAAAGAAGATGGTAGGGCGTCGCCGCTTTCCATGAAGCGAACGGAGATGCCCAGGTAGATGGATGCAACCATGACGGCAATATCCAGTGCCATGATCAAGATCAGATTGGCGGGTATGTAGTGTCTGAAAAATCGAATCATGTCGTGCCTGTCACCCTCGGCTAGTCCGGTCTAAACAATGAATTGCTAATGGTTTTTCTTATGATTATCCTGCTTGCCCGGATTGGTTACGCAGGATGCGTGCCAGCTATTGGCGTGACGGTATTTTTGCGCTGTTAAGGCGTGTCTAGGAAGTTAAATAAGTTTGTAGCGGACAAGAGTTTAGCGATCTGGCGTCGTGTTCTCAACTGCATGTCGGATTTTTTGACACTTTGCATGTGGGGTGCCAGGATTCAGGCATGCCCGTATTGTCCTATTCAATGGCAGGTAAAACAGGTGTTGAGTTGTCTAGGAGTGCCTGCACTTGCGCCAATTTGGCGCGTTTTGGTGTGCGTCCGTCACCTTGGCCGCGCGGCACACTACGCAATTCATCTTCAGGGTAGATAGCAATCTCCACATCTGCCAAGTCCAGATTAAGCGTAAAGCTGGGAATATTTTTGACCCCCCCTTGTCGATGCACCTGACGCTGGCCCTGCTTGAACGGGATGTTGCGCTGCATTAAATACAATTCGAATTCTTTTTCGTTGTCGGTGAACAACTGCAGATTGATATCGGAGTGAGGACCCGCTGTGCCATTGAGTACCGAGCCAGTTAAATAAGGATGATAATCGCTCAGCGTGCGCATGGTATCCAGCGCAATCTCACGCAGCAAGCGCAGCCGCGCTGGATGCGAGTCGCTATGATAGAGCGCCTGATACGATTTGAGCGCCAGTTCGATTTCCTGATTGCCCGGTAAATTATAGCCATCTTCCACGCCCATCTGGCGTGCAGCCTTGCGCTTGGCCAAACCAAAATCCTGAATGCCGTGTTCAGCCATCAATTGCGCAGCCAGCTGCGCCACGCGTTCGCGTAACTGATTATGGCGGCTACTCATCAGGCTAAAACGTCGGACTGGCGTCGGGTTGCTGAGTATCGGGTGTGGCAGGCACCATTTCCGGCATGACGGGTGCGGTGGTGAGCACGGGTACAGTCTCCTGATAAAAATATTCGTTATAGCCTTGCTCGCCATTAGCGACCGGCAGGCCGGTTAGCGGATTGATGGTAGCCGTGACGATGCCATTGGGAACGGGGTAGCCGGTTTGCGGCACGTTGCGTAACACTGTTCCCATATATTTCATCCAGATCGGTAATGCAGCTCTGGCGCCGGTTTCACCTCTGCCCAGTGTGCGCGGTTGATCAAAACCCATCCAGGCGACGCCCACAACGTTCGGTTGATAGCCGGTAAACCATGCATCAAACTGGTCGTTAGTGGTGCCTGTTTTACCTGCCAGATCACTGCGTCCAAGCTGCATGGCACTTGCGGCAGTGCCGTGCCGCACGACGCTTTGCATCAGACTGGTCATGATAAAAGCATTACGGGGATCGATTACCTGACGCGGCTTTTCCGGCGTTGTCTGACTGAGTACCCGTCCTTGCTGATCCACGACACGAGTGATTAGATAGGGCGTAGCTAACTTGCCGTCATTGGCAAATGCGGTATAGCCCGTTGCCATTTGCATTGGTGTAACCGAGCCCGCACCCAGTGCCAGGGTGAGGTAAGGAGGCTGACGTGCAGGATCGAAACCAAATCGCTTGATATAGTCACGTGCGTATATAGGCCCAATCGCCTGCAGGATCCGAATGGTAGGCAGGTTGAGTGATTTGGTTAGTGCCTCGCGCACACTGACGATGCCAGAATAGGTGTTCTCATAGTTTTTCGGAGACCATTC
>JBDSHM010000370.1:0-5756 GCA_039918495.1 Sulfuriferula sp.
GGACAACAAAACAGTGTGGGCCTTCTCATCCACCCAGTAATCCCCTTCACCATCTTCTTTTTCCTGGCGGGTGAGACTGGGAATGACTTTATCCACCGCCAGATACAACTCCGTGCTGCTCTCCGCCTGGCCGGAAATAATCAGCGGCGTGCGTGCCTCGTCGATCAGGATCGAGTCGACCTCGTCCACGATGGCGAAATTCAGGCTGCGCTGCACTTTTTCATAAACCTGATAAACCATGTTGTCGCGCAGGTAATCGAAGCCGAATTCGTTATTGGTACCGTAGGTAATATCAGCAGCGTAAGCCACCTGTTTTTCGTCATGCGGCATTTGCGACAGATTTACCCCGACGCTGAGTCCGAGGAAATTATGGATACGTCCCATTTGCGCAGCATCCCGACTGGCCAGATAGTCGTTCACGGTAACGATATGTACGCCCTTGCCGGACAAGGCATTCAGGTAGGACGGCAGCGTCGCCATCAGGGTTTTACCCTCGCCTGTGCGCATCTCGGCTATGTTGCCATCATGCAGCACCATACCGCCTATCAGCTGCACATCGTAATGGCGTTGATCCATTACGCGACGAGCTGCCTCACGCACCACAGCAAACGCTTCCGGCAGCAGTTGATCCAGCGTTTCACCTTTTGCTACACGCGCTTTAAATTCATCCGTTCTGGCACGTAATTCGGCGTCGGTAAGCTTCTGGATGGCGGGTTCGAGTGCATTGATGGCCTTGACTTTGGCCATATACTGTTTGACCAACCGCTCATTGCGGCTGCCAAACACTTTTTTCAGCAGGGAAGAAATCATGGCTTAAAGGGTAAATCCTTGACGCGTTGCGAGAAAATCAGGCAATGTTACCATACTCAGACCTGCATTCCGAAGACACTCCATGCGACCTACCCTGCCTGCCCGTCAAGCGAACGTTTTTCTGACTGAAAACGACAAACTGCGGCAACTCTCCACACAGGTTCAGACACTTCTTGGCTTGCAACGCATATGGGAAAGTGTGGCTCCGGCAAACCTGGCTGGCGTATCCCATATCGGACAAGATGAGTTCGGCCAGACAACACTTTATTGCGACAATGGCGCAGTCGCTGCAAAACTACGTCAGCAATTGCCCTCGCTGGCAGCTGCCTTGCTTAGCAAAAACGTCGCAACAGCAAACTTGCAGGTGAAAGTGCGTGCCAAAACCATGCCCATGCCAATGCGTGTGATGAAAAAAAGGGAAATCAGCCGCGCCGGGCTGGATGATATCGCGCGACTGAGCGATCAACTCGAAGCGGGCGATCTCAAGTCCGCACTGGACCATTTGCTCGCCCGGCATCGCCCGGATTAGCACCGGCCAGGCGTCGTTCGCACGAACACAGCAACCGCCACACCAGGCGTTTCCGGTGCGGCGGCCTTACGCTATTCAGGAGAGAACGCCGGGCAACGGCATCAGCTCAGAAAGAGCGGGTGAGCATTGCGCCCGCGCCCCAGTCCGGGCTGGCATTCGAAAAGCCATCCACAGCATACAACTGGGTTTTCCAGTCCTGGTTGATCTTATGGCTGATAAACGCGGTCACGTCGCGTTGCGACGCGCCTGTCGGGGTGACCTTCTGACGCAGATTCAGTATCAGGCCGCCGCTGGTAAGCGGCGTGATCTTATAGACTCCGCCCACCGAACCATAAAACACATTATCCAGATGAAGACCGGGCGCGTTGCCCATCACCTTGTAACCCACCGTGCCCAAGGCAGTGAACATGCCCATGGTTTTGTACATATCAACTTGTGCAGAATAGTCGTTCGAGCCAGTGCCGAGGCCTTTTTTCTCATCCGCCGTTCCGAATTTGACCTTGCCGGTCAGATCGATCAGCAATGGATTCGGCCCGGTTTCGCCATAGACGTTGTAGGTGGCACCCGCCACGACATCACCCAGACCGGCTTCAGTAGTGCGCGCCGTTCGGGCAGACCCCAGCACAATACCTCCCTGAGTCACGTTGCCCGGACCTGTAATGCGCACATAGGGAACCGTCAGCTGGAAAAGCCAGCGCCCGGTTTCGTACCTGCCGGTGAGCGGGATATACAGGATATCGGTGGACTGGGTGCCGCCATATTTACCCGAACTGTAGTCCACGCCGCTGGTGAGGCTGAGACCGGAATCACCGGCTACCGCTTGTGCAGAGACCACAATCATGGCCGCGAGGGCGCCAGCCAGAATCGCACTTTGTGTTATGTTTTTCATTGCCTTACCTTAGAGAAACGTTGGAATATCAGGAATGCTCTGGACGTTCGACCTGCTCCGGACGTTCGACTCTTTCCGGGCGCTCGACTCTCTCGGGACGCTCTACCTTCTCTGGGCGCTCGACTCTTTCGGGACGCTCTACCTTCTCTGGGCGCTCGACTTTTTCTGGGCGCTCCGCTTTTTCCACACGCTCAGCTTTCTCGACTCGTTCCACTTTTTCGTTCTTTTCGGTTTTTTCAATACGCGCCTGGTTGCGCTCGATACGCTCCTGCGCGTTTTTCAATCCACGGTTGTCCGGACTTTTGTCAAGATTTTTGCCGACGCTGGTCAACGCCTGGTCGAGCGGTTGCCCGGGTGTTGCGGTCGTCGTGCTTCCCGTACTTGTGGTGCCGCTGCCGGAAACCGTGGTGGTGGCCGTACCCGCAGCCAATACCAGATTGCTGCCGCCGATCAGAAGTGCTGCGCCCAGCGCAGCGGCGATGTGGGTTTTTGTAAACATGAATTTCTCCTGTATTAGGGTAATGAGCCATGATCGCCGAGGCTAATTCTATCGCCCCTCTTACAGTTATCTGAACTCAATTTCAGAAGCTTGTCCATTGCCGACTGACAGACGGCATAACAGGGGGGATGAATGGACTGAAAACACGGGTTACGCGAGAGCTATATCATTCGTGCTGGGCAGCGTTCAAAAAATGACTGCCACCGGCAAGAGCGGGTGGCAGTATGGTAAAACGGTGTCCTGTTAATTAAATTAACGTACTCTTACTAAGGGCGAATATAAGCGTAGCCCTGTCTTTGTTTTTCCATCAGCTCCACCACACCAGCTTTCACGTAGCCAATATTCGGCAGCATATCCTCTTTGGTAAGTTTCGAGTTGGTCATGGTGTTACCACAGGCAACAACATTGACACCACTGCCCAGCGCCTCTGCCACACGTGTCCCGACATCCGAATCCAGTTTCAGCATGCCAATACCAGGACCATAGGCTACAACCTCAATATCCACATTATTCTTGCCCAGGTCATGCTGGATATTTTTCACATTATTGAGCGTTAGAGCCCATTTTTTCGGATCGGCATCACTAACCTGAAACACCACTTTCTGTTTTACAGCGCCTTGCATTTGTGCAGACGACGCATCGACTGGCTGGGTACCGGCCGCCGTTGCGGTGAAAGATGCGCCTGTTGCAAATAGCGCTGTTGCCATAACCAAACTGCCGATAAGATTTGTCTTCAATTTTGTCTCCTTGCATTCACGGGTGTAATTTTAGGTATTGACGTAAGACGGCACCCATTAAATGAGTACGCCCTGCTTAAATAGACGAAGCAAGACACCAATTTATTCCATTTATGAATAAATATCTGTCACGCAAGCGACCAAGACAATATCAATCAGAATGTTATCGTGAACGATCAGAGAAAAAGAAAGCGCTCTGCCACTACCAGCGCGCCGAAAATAATCACCAACACCACGCCGAATTTCAGCACATTCCAGACGAACTTAACGTAGCGCGGGTTGCCGGTGAATAGATACAGGGCGCCTGATACCGCCAGCGCCAGCAATGTCAGGACAAACAGCAGTCGAACGATGATCACGCGGGTTTAAATTGCTGCCGCATGCAGTTGCTGTATCCCGGCAGGAGCATGGGTTTCATCGTCGAAGCTGACATACTCCCAGGCACTCTGAGTCTGAAGCAGCGTGCGCAGCAAACGATTATTGAGCGCGTGTCCGGATTTGTAGGCGTGGAATGCGCCAATAATGGGATGCCCAAGAATATACAGATCGCCAATTGCATCCAGCACCTTGTGCTTGACGAACTCGTCCTCGTAACGCAAGCCGTCGTTATTCAGCACCCGGAATTCATCCATAACGATGGCGTTATCCAAACTACCGCCCAGCGCCAGTCCGTTGGCGCGTAGCCACTCCACTTCTTGCATGAAACCGAAGGTCCGTGCACGGCTGACTTCTTTAATATAAGAAGTATTGGCAAAATCCAGCGTGATTTCCTGGCCGGATTTTTCGAACACCGGATGCTTGAAATCAATAGTAAAACCGATCTTAAAGCCATCGAAAGGCTCAAAACGCACCCATTTATCGCCTTCTACCACTTCGACGGTTTCCTTGATGCGCACGAATTTCTTCGCCACGTTCTGGATTTCTATCCCCGCCGACTGCAGAAGGAACACGAAAGATGAGGCTGAGCCGTCCATAATCGGAACTTCCGGACCATCCAGATCCACATACACGTTATCCACACCCAAGCCTGCCAGAGCCGACATCAGGTGCTCGACTGTCGCAACACTCGCCTGGCCATTGTCCAGCGTCGAGCACAGTCGGGTATCCCCCACCAGTTCGGCGGAAACGGGTATATCCACCGGGCTGGCCAGATCGACGCGGCGAAACACCACGCCCGTATCGGGGGCGGCCGGGCGCAGCGTCATCAGGACTTTTTCGCCCGTGTGCAGACCCACGCCCGAGGCGCGGATCACGTTTTTCAGTGTGCGTTGTCGAATCATGCAAATATTCCCAATGAATCAGCGCATTATAGCGCGGATTCGAAAATCCCGACTGGCTGCGTGAGCCAGCCCGAATTCAGTCGGCCTGTTTACGCAGGAATGCCGGTATATCCAGCATTTCCATGCCTGACTGCCGCATTGCTTCAACCTGGGCTTCACGACGATTATTGCGGAATACTGCGGGCTCGGCTTCAGGAGTTTGATATTCCGTTGTTGAAGTCGCGTAATGATGGTCCGTACCGGTTTTAACAATCATTGGCTTTGCCTGGCTGCGCGCCACCGGGCTGCCCAGACCTGTTGCCACCATGGTCACACGAAGCTCTTCGCCCATGTTTTCATCCACGACAGCACCAACGATTACGGTGGCTTCTTCTGCGGTAAAGCTCTTGATCGTGTTCATCACTTCATGGATCTCACGCATCTTGAGGTGGGCGCTGGCAGTAATATTGACCAGTACACCACGCGCTCCGGCCAGGTTGATGTCTTCGAGCAGCGGACTTGCCACGGCTTGTTGCGCTGCCTGACGTGCGCGCTCGGCACCGCTGGCCACTGCAGAACCCATCATCGCCATGCCCATTTCCGACATCACGGTTTTCACGTCGGCAAAGTCGACGTTGACCAGACCGGGGCAATTAATGACTTCGGCAATACCCGCTACGGCGCCATGCAGCACATTATTGGCTGCCGTGAAAGCGTCCAGCATGGAGACATCCTCACCCAGAACCTGCATCAGTTTCTCGTTGGGGATGATGATGAGCGAATCCACATGACGCGACAAGGCTTCGATACCGGCATTCGCCAGGCGTACACGCTTGCCTTCGAACATGAATGGCTTGGTCACCACGGCAACCGTCAGGATTCCCATTTCCTTGGCGACTTCCGCCACTACCGGCGCTGCGCCGGTCCCGGTACCACCACCCATGCCGGCGGTGATAAACAGCATGTCCGCGCCTTCGATCAACTCGGCAATGCGCTCGCGGTCTTCCAGTGCGGCCTCACGACCGATTTCCGG
>JBDSHM010000371.1:0-4581 GCA_039918495.1 Sulfuriferula sp.
ATACAGGGTTCCCGTGCGTAACACATGGTACTGAATGCTGAACCCATCCGCGCCGAATTTCAATTCGGCGCGGCCATGCCGGAATTAACCGGCAACATTAAGAGATGAGATCGGTTTATTTGCGGCCAGCTTCCCATCCCCATTTGGTAAATATTTTTGCGCCGGCAGCGGAGGCGAGGAAGTTTGCAAACGCCTTGGCTTCCGGCTTGTTTTCCGCGCGTTTGGTGATGGCGATGCCGGTATCACGGTAGATGACATAGTCACGTTCGATGGGCACGACGTCGGCCAGTTGTGGATTGGAAACCTGCCAGATATTCCAGATCAGCCAAACGTCAATGTCCTTGTTGTCTATCCAGGTTTGCTTGGCTTCGGCGCTGTTTTTGGAATAGGCAACAATGTTGTTGCGCAGAGACGTTACTGTCCTGATATCACCCTTGCGGCCTGCCATGTCTTCCCAGACGCCATTCTGGCCGGCGCCATTTACTACCAGGACTTTAATGCCGGGCTTGAGGATGTCTTTCAAACCCTTGATGTGATGGGGATTGCCTGGTCGTACCAATATGGATAACGGGCGCAGGTACAAGGGCGTGACTTGCTGATGGGAAAGCTGATCTTCCATCGCGTAAACAAAATCGGTCATCATGGTTTCCGATCCACTAAATATCAGATCGGCATCGTTCTTCGCCTTGTCCAACCATTTTGGCGTGGGGCCGGCGGTGACATCCACTTTTATCCCGGTATCCTTTTCAAACGCTGCAGCAGCTTCTTTCATGGCTGGGGCGGGGCCACCCGGACCATACACATGTAGTGTATCTTGAGCCAGCGCGGCGCTGGCAATGACGAAGCTGATTGCCGTAGCAGACAGAATTTTTTTCAGCATAAAATTTACCCTTAATGATGGATTATCGACTTGAGTGTTACGCTGTCATATACAGTCCCAAGTGTTGTTTTATTCGCATGATCTGTCGAGATGCGATAGCGCAATCAGGCATATTTTCGTGTTTGTGGAATAAATTGCGTTAACAGGTTGTATATGTGGCATATATTCCTTCTGTCGGCGTTACCATTTTAAGTGTCACCTAATGCCATGTCGCTATTCAAACATCCGATCATCGAACATATTCCCAGCCTGCGCCGTTATGCGCGGGCGCTGACCGGGGGTCGCCCGGACGATGCCGATGACCTGGTGCAGGACACGTTGGAACGTGCTTACGCAAAATGGCATTTGTGGCGCATCGGGTCGGATTTGCGTCCCTGGCTTTTTTCCATCATGCATAACCTGTTTGTGAGCCAGGTGACGCAGCTTAAAAGCCGCGTATCCCATGTTACGCTGGACGATATGTCTGAGATCGCGACACGCGCCACACAGTCCGAGCGGCTGGAAGGGCTCGATATCGCGGCTGCCGTGACCCGTCTTTCCCCAGAATTGCGAGAAGTGCTATTGCTGGTGGCACTGGAAGATTTTAGCTATGCCCAGACTGCAAAGGCACTGGGCATTCCCATTGGTACGGTGATGTCACGGCTGGCGCGGGCCCGGCAACGACTCAGGGGATTCATGGATGGCTCGATACCGGTTGAGCACAAGGTCGGATTAAAGGTAGTGAAATGAAGGCACATGCACAGCCTGTTACGCTGGATGATTTAATGGCTTATGTCGATGGGCAGCTGGATACCCAACGCTGCCGACAAATTGAAGCGCTGGTCGCGTCTGACCCGCAGATCGCTGAGCGCGTGGCCGAAATGCGCGCTCAACGGCAGGCATTGCGCACGCATTACGACCCGGTATTGAATGAACCCATACCGTTGCGACTGCTGGCTTCACATCGTTATTCAAATGCTTCGTCGATCAAGATGGCGAGTATTGCGGCATCGGTACTGATTGGTCTCGCGCTCGGTAGTGCCGGTACCTGGCAATACCTCAGCCATACAGCGGGCAGCGCTGGAAATATTGCCTTGAACGGGAGCGGGATGGATTTGCCGCGTTTTGTGCACCAGGCAGCCGTTGCCCATATCGCTTTTGTCCCAGATGTGCGGCGACCGGTTGAAATCTATTCGGCCCAGGAACAGCAACTGGTGACTTGGCTGTCCAAACGGCTGGGGCGCCAGCTCAAAGTGCCCAATCTGGCCAGCACCGGGTTCAGTCTGGTAGGCGGGCGCCTGCTACCCGGTGAAGTCAATAAGCCGGCGGCGCAATTCATGTATGAAAACCCGGCAGGTCAACGCATTACGCTGTATTTGCGCAATATGGCGCAACCCACGCCGGAAACCGCGTTCCGCTTTGCCGAGCAGGATGGTATTGCAACTTTTTATTGGGTGGATATGGACTGGGGCTATGCCCTGTCAGGAAATTTGCCGCGTGCAACCTTGTTGAATGTGGCTAATTCGGTTTATCAGCAACTGGGTGGTTGAACGCATTACTTGTCAGCTTCCTTACGCGCGTTGATTTTCCGGATACCCGTACCATCATTTGACTTGCTTGTTGAGTAAGCTTTCGAATTCTGCGGCTGGCAGTGGTATGGAAAACAGGTATCCCTGACCGTAATCACAGCCTGCTATTGTCAAAAGATCGCGTTGCTCCAAAGTTTCCACACCTTCTGCGATCACCTTCAAGCCCAGTTTGTGGGCCATTGCGATCATGGCTTCGCACAGCACCATATCATCGGACTCAGGTGCCAGATTGCGCACAAATGATTGATCGATCTTGATATTGTCGATGTTGAATTTTTTAAGATAGGAGAGCGACGAGTAGCCCGTACCAAAGTCGTCGAGCGAGACTTCCATACCAGCCTCGTGGTATGCGCGCAATTTATCAGTGACGTTAATGCCAGCATCCAGTAATAGCCCCTCGGTAATTTCCACTACGATGCTCTGCCCGGGCAAACCAAGGGTCTGCAGGTAGTCCGGCCAATTCAGGGTATTCGCCAGGTCATGTATCTGTACTGGTGAAACGTTGATACTGATCTGGAATGCTGGATGATGAATCATGCGCCATCGTGCAGCTTGGTGCGCGGCATCACGAAATACCCAGTCACCGATTTCGATAATCATCTGGGTTTCTTCGGCAATGGGAATGAATTCCACCGGGTTGATGAGGCCGAGCGCAGGATGTTGCCAGCGAATCAGGGCTTCGGCTTTGTGAATGTAACCTGTAGCCAGTTCCACGATAGGTTGGTAGTACAGACAAAACGAGTCGGTTAGCGTTGCCAATGCAAAGCGCAAATCATTACCCAGCCGCATCCGGGTCTGCACAGCCTCCTGCATGGACGGAGCAAAGTAGCTGTAGCGGCTGCGGCCTTGATGTTTGGCTGCGTACATGGCTTGATCGGCGTTCTTGAGCAGTTCGTCAAAGCTTGTGGCATCCTGCGGGTAGAACGTAATGCCGATACTGGTCGACAGGTAGACCACTTGATCGCCCAGCTGAAACGGCACGGCCATTTTTTGCAGAATTGTCAGGGCTATCCGCTCCACGCAACCCACATCGTTCAGTTCGCCCAGGATGACTGTGAACTCGTCCCCTCCCAGGCGCGCCACGGTATCCGCGTCACGTACGCAACCGATCAAACGTTGCGCCGCAGACTTGAGCAAAAGATCACCGACGTCATGCCCGAGTGAATCGTTTACTTCTTTAAAGCGATCGAGGTCGAGGACCATCAATGCCAGCGGCAGACCGGCACGATGGGATTTTTTGATTTCCTGTTCCAGACGATTCTGGAACATATGGCGATTGGCGAGTCCTGTCAAAGAGTCAAAATTGGCTTGCAGCCAGATTAGTTCTTCGGATTTTTTCTTTTCGGTGATGTCTCGGGCCACGCCAATGAACATGTCGCCGACATCGAGATTGACTTTGCTCAGGCTGATTTCAATCCATCTTGTTGCAGCGCCAGGGGGTTGTATGAAACATTCGAAACGGACCGGCTGTCCGGTCAGCACCATTTTGAAATGGTGGGTAAATAGCTGAGTGTTTTCCTCGTTGCCGATAAAATCGGTAATCGGTTGGCGGCATTTATGTTCGGTCAGGCGGTCTTCGGAGGCGCCAAGCCAGGATTGAAGCAGGGGATTGGCAACATGGAATTTCATTTCATCACACAGCACGAAGATGGCATCGTTCGCACTGTCAATGTAGGCGCGCAATAAACTACGATAGAATTCGCTGTCGGTCATCAATATGAACGCTTAAGTAGCGTAATAACGCCGTTTGTAGCGTTCTATTATGGACCTGATTTTTGGATTTAGGCAGTCAATCACATTTGTCCGGCATGCCATCCCAGTCCGGGTCGGGCAGCGATGCAAATACGCCACGCAGACCCGCACGCCAGCGTTGACTGATCTGGGAAAAATAGTGATCGGTGTCGGTGTCGGTGATGTGATGTACGCGATCCAGTTTGCAGCTGTCCTTCTCGCAGTACGTCAGGTCAATGGGCAATCCCACCGCGATATTGCTGCGCATGGTTGAAGCGAATGAAACCAGTACGCATTTCACGGCCTCCATCATGACTGTGTCGGTATGGATGACTCGATCAATGATGGGCTTTCCGTATTTGGTTTCGCCGATCTGGAAGAATGAATTTTCCTCGGTGGCTT
>JBDSHM010000372.1:0-4216 GCA_039918495.1 Sulfuriferula sp.
CAAGACGGCGGGGATCATGTTGATGCCCACCGCAGCCTGGCCTACATGATCGGTCCCTATGTAAAACGCAACACAGTTGTATCTACCCGCTACACCACAGTCAATCTGCTCCGCACCATTGAGGATGTGCTGGGTCTATCCCCCATGGGCCTGACGGACGGTAACGCCCTGCCCATGTCCGCAGTTTTCGAGCAGCATTTGACGTCACCGGTCTATACCGCCATTGTGCCGGAAGTTTTGCGCACCACCCAACTGCCCTTGCCACCACGCACGGTACGAAACGCACTGGCCTCAACGCCGGAAACAGCCCGCTACGCCAAACCAAAGCGCACGGCTGCCTACTGGGCGCGGGCAATGCAGGGACAAAATTTTACATTGGAAGACCATCTGGACACGGCGCGTTTCAACCAGGCACTATGGCAGGGCCTGAAGGGTGAAGACTAAGCCACTAGTGCAGCAGGCTAGCTTGATTTTCAGCTGTTCTCCGGCCCTTTCTTTTCGACCAGTTTCCCCACCGTCAAGCCCTGCACGATAATGGAGAAAATCACCACACTATAAGTTGCTTCAATAATCAGGTCGCGATAAGGACTGAGCGGTAAAGACAGAGCCAGCGCAACGCTGATGCCGCCACGCAATCCGCCCCAGGTCATGATCTTGATGGCATTGGGCGTGAACTGGCGAAATGGTCTGGCCAGGAGCACCGGTATTCCGACACTCACGAAGCGTGCAAAGAGCACGATGACGATCGCCAACAAAGCCAGTTTGAAATGTTCCGGAACAAACAAAATGACGATCATTTCCAAGCCGATGAGGGTAAATAGCAATGCATTCAGCAACTCGTCTATCAGCGTCCAGAAACTGAATAAATGTTCTTGGGTCGTTTTACTCATGGCAAACACTTTCCCGTGATTGCCGATAATCAGCCCCATCACCACGACTGCTAACGGCGCAGAAGTATGCAGCGCCTCCGACAATGCATATCCGCCTGTCGCCATCGCCAGCGTAACGGTAATTTCCACGACGTAGTCATTAACGCTTTTCAATATCACATAGCCCAGATATCCAAGTAACATACCCACTGCAATGCCGCCTACCGCTTCCTGCAGGAATAGCATGCTGACATCGCCGAACGTGACGTCCTGGCCGCTACTGGCGATGCCGACAAGGGTAATGAATACAACGACACCGACGCCATCGTTGAACAAACTCTCGCCAGCCACTTTGACTTCCAGACTTTTGGGCACCCCCGCCTTCTTCAGGATTCCCAGCACGGCGATCGGATCGGTGGGACTAATCAATGCACCGAAAATCAGGCAGTACAAAAATGGCAATTTGATCTCGAGTGCTATCCCGACATAATACAAAAGCACACCGATGATAAACATGGAGGTGACGAGACCGAATGTGGCCAGTATGCCGATAAACCACTTTTGTTCGGCCATTTCACTTAGGTTGACGTGAATAGCACCTGCGAATAGCAGAAATGACAACATTCCATGAAACACGACATCGGTAAAATCAATCTGCTTTATCAATTGCTGCGCCCATACCACCATCTCGGGTTGAAAACGCCCAAATATGGCTACAGCCAACGACATTACCAATGCGACAACGGTCAACCCGATCGCTGAAGGAAGACGAATAAAACGGTAATTGATATAGGCAAAAGCCGCAGTCAAAGAAATCAGAATGCTAATAATATTAAACAGAGTCATTGTGTATTTTCGCCTGCCTTATTGACAGTTTCGTCATTGATTCAACAACAACGAAGATAACACGCGAAACGGCCTGGAGAAACATTCAGGGAAATGCAACGTATTCGCACCCAGTTGATCTATAGCCGATCATCCACATAACATGAACTTACATGCGATTTATCCCTCAATGTTCGACACACCCAAGTATTCACGTTAAAACGGGCCTGAATAGCGCTGGATGCCCAACCTTGATCCAATCAAATGAGAAAAAATGATCCCGGAATGCAAAATATAAAAAGAACGGGATGGAATGGATGTATGCACGGATCAACTGACATGACGCCACAATGAATAATCCCACAACCAAACGCTACCTGCCCTGGGTGGTTGCTGCTGCCCTGTTCATGGAGCAACTTGATTCAACAATAGTCAATACGGCAGTGCCGGCGATGGCCGCGAGTTTGCATGTAACACCGTTGAGCCTGAAAGCAGTGGTAACCAGCTACATTCTGAGCCTGGCGGTATTTATTCCGGTGAGCGGCTGGATGGCAGACCGATTTGGCACCCGCCGCGTATTTTCCAGCGCAGTCACCGTGTTCATTCTGTCGTCGATAATGTGCGGGCTGGCAATCAATGTGCCGATGCTGGTGGCAGCACGTATCCTGCAGGGCATCGGCGCTGCGATGATGATGCCGGTGGGGAGACTCGCGATCATTCGCACCTTCCCCAAGACGGAACTGCTGACCGCCATGAATTTTGTGATCATTCCGGCACTCATCGGCCCTCTGCTCGGCCCCACAGTAGGCGGCCTCATCGTTCACTGGCTGTCGTGGCGGGAAATTTTCTTCGTCAACGTGCCGGTGGGTTTGCTGGCGTTGCTACTTATTCATCGCCATATGCCGGATTATCGTGGCGAGGTACGTCGGCCCCTGGATATAGTCGGGCTGGTTTTATTCGGCTCAGGTACGGCGCTGCTTTCCTGGCTGCTGGAAATATTCGGCGAGCATCATCTGGATGCGACTTCGGCGGCGATTATGCTGCTGCTTTCACTCAGCCTGCTTGCCGCTTATGCGCTGCATGCACGTCAAACCGCTTATCCGTTACTCCGTCTTGCGCTATTTCGGGTACGCACATTCCGTATTTCGGTCATCGGCGGTTTCATCACGCGACTTGGTGTCGGCGGATTGCCATTTCTGCTGCCGTTGCTTTACCAACTCGGCCTGGGCATGCCTGCATGGCAATCGGGGCTTCTGATGATGCCTACCGCCATTGCAGCCATGGGGATGAAACTCATCGCCGCACCCGTATTACGCCGCTATGGATACCGGCGGGTACTCATCGTGAATACGGTTCTGATCGGTATCACCATCGGCCTCTTCGCCCTAGTCGTCCCGACCACGCCAATCACCCTGATCGTGTTGATGGGGCTGGCATTAGGCCTGTTCAATTCACTGCAATTTTCCAGTATGAATTCGATGGCTTATGCAGACGTCGAAACGACGGACTCGAGCATGGCAAGCACCATCGCCAGCACACTGCAGCAGATATCGATGAGCTTCGGACTGGCCTTCGGTTCACTGATCGCAGCCTGGTATTTGGGTGATCTTCCCCAAACCAACCGCGTGGCCGTGACCAGCGCGCTTCACCACGCATTCTTTACCCTGGCCGGCCTGACAATCCTGTCTTCGCTCTCGTTCTGGACATTGCGTGTCCGCGATGGTGAAAGCATGAGCAAAGGCAGTCCGCTCCCGGCTGAATCCAATACCTGACCATGCATAACATCATGCTGGATTGATTTTCGACAAGAATCCCCCATCACCGGATTTAAATGATCGGAACCAATCAAAAGGATAAGAAACCCATATTTTGGAATCAAAAATAAATTCCAATTAATTTATATATAATCTACTGAACTTTATTTTTTTAATTAATTAACTTAAAATTAAATCTGTACAATGTGCGGATTGTTTTCAACCACAAGGGAATATTTGATTATGACGACTTACAAAGAAATTAGAACGCGAATTGCCAAACTTGAACAGGAAGCGGAAGCTTTGCGCAAATCAGAAGTAGCAGCCGTTATTTCCGAAATAAAGACAAAAATGGCTGAATACGGCATTACCAGCAAAGATCTCGGCGTCATTAAAAACAAAACCAAGAAACAATCCGGCGCTGCAAGCCCAGCCAAATACAAAAACAAGACGGGTCAAACCTGGAGCGGTAGAGGACGCAAGCCGAAGTGGGTAATAGAAGCCATGGCAACCGGAAAAACGCTTGAAGACATGGGCTTTTTTATTGGTTAATGGAGCCGTCGCATAACTCCACTGAAATTGGCCTGCTGCAGACTGTTTGCATTGCACGCAGTAAACAAGGAACTATTTCGTCCTTGCCGATCAAATAAGCGGACCGTTCCTCAGTAGATATCATGTCGAAAAGCTTTACTCCCAGCAGGGAAAAAATAAAGGTGTGGGATTTCCCCGTACGTATCTTCCACTGGAGCCTGGCACTTTGTTTTGTTG
>JBDSHM010000373.1:0-6133 GCA_039918495.1 Sulfuriferula sp.
CTGGAATAATCCTTGGTGGGCAATCGTGATGGGGATTGAGCACGAGCGCATCCATCTGGAGACATCGTCAGTGCTGATTCGCCAGCACGCGCTAGCCTATGTTCATCCGCACCCTGCATGGAGCCCATGCAAACTGTCCGGTGAGCCGCCAGGCAATGAACTGGTGTCTATAGCAGCCGGTACAGTACGTCTGGGCAAGGAACAATCAGATCCGCGTTATGGTTGGGACAACGAATACGGCCAGCGTGAGGCCGCCGTGACCCAGTTCCAGGTCAGCCAGTATTTAGTCAGCAACCGCGAATTCCTGGGGTTCGTTGATGCGGGCGGCTACCGGACAGATGCCTGGTGGGAGGAGGAAGGGCGTGGCTGGCTGAATTTCAGTCAGGCGCGGCACCCCAATTTCTGGATTGCAGATGGCAGTGACTGGCATCTGCGTTTGATGACGGAAGAAGTGACCATGCCCTGGGATTGGCCAGCGGAAGTCAATTATCACGAAGCCAAGGCATTCTGTAACTGGAAAGCCCGGCAAACAGGTCAACCCGTGCGGCTACCTACCGAAGACGAATGGTACCGACTGTATGATGTGGCCGGCGTGGCAGAAGTGCCACTGGATCTGGCTGCGCAAGCTAATTTACATCTTGATCATTGGGCGTCGGCCTGCCCGGTTACGACCTATCGTCACGGCGATCTGTTCGATGTGGTGGGTAACGTCTGGCAATGGACCGAAACCCCGATCTATCCGCTGGAAGGTTTTGAAGTCCACCCGATTTATGACGACTTTACCACGCCCACCTTCGATGGCCGCCACAACCTCATCAAGGGCGGCTCGTGGATCAGCTGCGGCAATGAGTCGCTGCGCAGCGCGCGCTATGCCTTTCGCCACCATTTCTTCCAGCATGCCGGGTTCCGTTACGTGGTGAGCGATGCGCCTGCCAGCGCGCCGAATGTGTTCTATGAGAGCGACAAGCAGCTCTCTGAATATGCCGAATTCCACTATGGCGATGAATATTACGGTGTGCCCAATTTCCCCAGAACGCTGGCACAGATCGCCATCCGCGCAATGGGCGACAAACCTGCCCGCAGCGCGCTTGATCTGGGCTGCGCGACCGGGCGTGCCACATTCGAGCTGGCACGGCATTTCGAGCACATCACCGGCGTGGATTTTTCGGCGCGTTTTATCAATCTCGGCGTGCAGCTGGCCGAGCAGGGCAGCATGCGCTACACCCTGGTGGACGAAGGCGAACTGGTGTCGTACAAAACCCGGCGTCTGGCTGACCTGGGACTGGATGGATTGCGCGGCAAAGTGGCCTTTCTGCAGGGCGATGCCTGCAACCTCAAACCTATCCTCAGCGGCTTCGATTTCATTCTTGCCGCCAATCTGATCGACCGCCTGTACAGCCCGGCCAAGTTCCTTGCCAGCGTGCATGAGCGCATCAACCTCGGCGGTGTGCTGATGCTGACCTCGCCCTATACCTGGCTGGAAGAGCATACACAGCGGGAGGATTGGGTGGGCGGCTATAAAAAAGACGGCGAGAATTTCACCACACTGGATGGCTTGCAGGCATTGTTGCGTAAGCATTTCCGCCTGATGCAGGCACCGCAGGATGTGCCTTTCGTAATCCGCGAAACGCGGCGCAAGTTTCAGCACACCCTGGCTGAAGTTACGCTGTGGGAACGTATCGTGTGAGCTTCGACTTCGACCAGCCCATACCGCGCGAAGGCACTGACAGCGTCAAATACGACGGTCGCATCGCGTATTTTGGTACCGCAGATGTCACCCCGTTGTGGGTGGCGGATATGGATTTCGCGGCGCCATCCGCCGTCACTGCAGCGCTTGTCGCACGGGCTGCGCATCCGATATACGGTTATACGCGTTATCCGGACAGTCTCTATGACGCGTTGATCGGCTGGATGCAACAGCGCCATGGCTGGGTAGTCAAGCGCGAGTGGATCCTGATGTGTCCTGGTGTGGTGCCATCACTGCATGCGGCAGTCATAGCCTTTGCACGGCCGGGCGAAGGCGTTATCGTGCAGCCGCCGGTATATTTCCCATTTTTTTCTGCTGTGACCAGTAGTGCTCGGCATCTTGTCGAAAACCCATTGCAACTGATCGACGGCCGCTACCGGATTGATTTCGATCATCTCGAACACTGTGCTGCCAATGGTGCGAAGTTGCTGTTGCTGTGTTCGCCGCACAATCCGGTGGGGCGGGTATGGCAACCTGCTGAGCTCCAGGAGATATTGCGCATCGCCCGCCAGTACGGGTTGGTGGTGTTATCCGATGAAATTCACGCCGATCTTGTCTATCCCGACCAGCAGCACACGATGATGGCCACGCTGGCGGATGAGGCGGACAAGCTGATTACTGCCGTTGCGCCCAGTAAAACCTTCAATATTCCCGGCTTGGGTCTATCCTGCCTCATCATACCCAACCCGGAAGTCCGCGCTAAGATCAGCACCGTATTCGCCAGTCAGCATGTCAATGCCAGCAATCCATTCAGTATTGTCGCTTTTGAGGCGGCCTATCGGGAAGGTGGTGCGTGGCTCGAAGCACTCATGGTTTACCTTCAAGGTACGCGCGATCTTGTGCTCGACTATGTGCGTGAGCATCTGTCCGGTATACGGGCGATCGCTCCCGAAGGTACATACCTGATGTGGCTCGATTGTCGTGATATGCAATTGAGTAATGTTGCGCTACGGGATTTCTTTATTCACCAAGCTAAACTGGGTATGAATCCGGGCACGGTTTTCGGAACCGGAGGCAGTGGCTTCATGCGTCTGAATCTGGCCGCGCCCAGACACATCATCATGGCGGCTCTGCAGCGTGTCAGCCAGGCGCAAGGTTTATCCGGCTAGACTGTTCACAAGCAATTCAGGGGGAACCCGTATGCTGCGCACTGTTTTGGTTTCTGTTCTTCTCGCAGCATGTAGTCACCTCAGTCTGGCTAAGCCCATTAACCTGGAACCCGGTTTGTGGGTAACACACATGCAGATGCAAATGAATGGTGTAGCAGCCCCTAGCGGCGATCGTG
The DNA here is from genome assembly GCA_039918495.1 of Sulfuriferula sp. Classification (GTDB taxonomy): domain Bacteria; phylum Pseudomonadota; class Gammaproteobacteria; order Burkholderiales; family Sulfuriferulaceae; genus Sulfuriferula. The sequence continues at coordinate 3,033 of JBDSHM010000373.1, forward strand.
TACAAACGCGTTGCATGACCACACAGGATATGGAGGACATCAGTCAGTTCGTTCCGCAGATTGTTCGAAACGGGTGTGCCATCCAGTCAGCCCGACATAGCGGTAATGCCTGGAGTTGGACTCTCGGTTGCGAGCACGACCAGGTGAAAGAACGCGGAATGGGTCAGGTCACTTATCTGCGCGCCAACTACTACACTGGTATTTTGGAAACCGTTGTGGACATGCCGGGCGGACAAGTGGAACAAATAAAAATCAGTTATGACGGCCAGCGCAAGGGTGTCTGCGCACATTGAAGCGTATTGTCCAGCATTTTATGGGATTATTCAGGAGGTTTTGGTATCCGGCGGATGCTGAAACAACCATGGAAAGCTGCCGGTGACTCCGGTACAGTAATGCACATAATAATGCTGTGAGGAGAATAATGATGAAACGTCTGCTGCTGATTGTGTTGTTCATGGTCCTTGGTTTTTCTGCATCGGCATTTGCCGACCCTCCAGACCACTATCCATTTGTTTCATATGGTGAAGGTTTGCGTCTTGCCCAGCAGCAGAATAAGCCGATATTCCTGTATTTCGGCCGTTATGGGTGCGGCTGGTGTGCCAAGACCAATAAGGAAAGCTTTTCCGATCCGGATATCCATCGGCTCTACACGGAACACTACATATTAGTCTACGTCGATGCGGAAAGTGGCAAGCGCCTGAAACTGCCTAGTGGAGAGCGGATTACCGAGGCTGATCTGGGTGCGCGTTTCAATGCTTTCGCCACCCCCTTGTTCGTGTTTCTGGACCCGCAAGGCAAAGAGATCGTCAAAATTCCCGGGTTCAAAACCATACAGGATTTCAAGGATTTTGATCGTTATGTGAATGGCGGTTTTTACAAAACCCAGTCCCTGTTGCAATTTCTGGGTGGAAAAACTTCATGAGGCGTGTGCTGGCTTGCGCAATTTTCATGCTTCCGGCACTAGCGCTGGGCGCACCCTGGCAGTTTGATCAAGCCATTGATGTCACGCCGGTGCATGGCGCAAAAATATTCCATCATGTCGAGGCCGCTGGTCGCAAGAGCATCGCGGTATCCGGGGATACTATCGCGGTCGTGTGGGAGGACAATCGAGACGGTGTTTCGCGTTGTTATTTGGCGGTGAAAAAATCTGGAGATAGCGGCTTTGGAGGTGATCGGCAGATAAGTGGCAACAAGGAAGCGTTTGAACCCAGTATTGTTGCCTTGCCTGACAACCGTTTCGCAGTGGCGTGGGAAGAAGATGGCGGCGTTCGGACGCGGATTGTGAGTGCTACACAGTTGGAAGAGTCGGTTAAGCTTGCCGGCCATGACAGCAACCAGGCCAGTGTGGGATTCTCCGCGAAAGCCGGTTTGTGGACGGCCTGGTCGCAGCGTGATGGACACTATGCGGGTATCCATATCGAAAAACTGGACTATGTCCCCGGTACCGGCCAACTAACGTTGGGCAAGTCTGTGGCTGTCGATCAAGCACCCTTATCCGGTGGCCAACATTTCCCCAGTCTCGCTGCGCTGCAAACTGGTGACGTGGTGGTCGCCTGGGAAGACCGTCGCAAGGGCCATACGACAATCATGTATAGCCATAAAGTCGGCGATGCGAAATTCTCGGTGCCTGTACAAATGAACGAAACCCGGCGTGATGCGCGCAATGCCGCAGTCGGTCCGGGTACGGGTGCCATGCGCGTTGCGCTGGCAGCGCAAACGGGCGCCAATGTGGCGGCCGTTTGGTCGGACAAGCGGGATTTCCTGTCTGGTTACGATGTCTACGCGGCATTCAGCACCGACGGCGGGGCGCATTTTGGCGTTAATCAAATGGTGCAGGACAGCTTTGGCGACAACATCCCGCAATGGCATCCGGCAATCGCCAGTGACGGGAAGGGGAAGCTGGCTGTGGTATGGGACGATAATCGGGATGGTACGCCGGATATCTGGCTGGCGTGGCCGGCCGTCTCCGGGTGGAGCGACAATGCCAACGTGCCCGGCGCTTCGGGTGCGGGGGTCCAGTCTGATCCTTCCATCACCATCGATAGCCGGGGCAACCTGTACTTGGTATGGCTGGAAAAGCAGGCAACAGATGGATCGACCCGGTTGCGCTACGAAATGGGTCAGGCTGTTGCGGATCAGCTTAATCTGCAGAAGTGAGGGATAGTTCGGGGAAATGCTACAGTTTTGAACCCAAGAGCCCATCTCCTAGGCCAATCAATTAATTCAATGATCAAGCGCAGGTCATGCCACTGCCAGCCGGTTAAAGTTAAAGAAACAATAACCCTCTTTATCCTGTTTCGCTTTGTACATCGCAGTATCAGCATTTTTGAGCAAAACTTCAGCTGTCTTGCCATCTCGGGGATAGATCGCTATGCCGATACTCGGTTGCACTATCAGTTTTAAGTCATTGAACTCACATGCTTCCGAAATCTTCCCGATTATTGAAGTGGCAATATTTGCCACGGTAGCATCTTCATTCACTTCCATCAGCAGACAGAGGAATTCATCTCCCCCTATGCGACTGACAGTATCTTCCTCTCGCACGCAAGTCTGTAACCGCTCTCCCACTGTTTGTAAAACCTTATCTCCAATGTCATGTCCGTAAGTGTCGTTGATACTCTTGAATTTATCGAGGTCAATGAACATTATTGCCAAAGACCATGCATGGCGCTCCGCTTGAGCCAAGGCATGGTTCAGCCGGTCATTGAATAAGGTCCGATTGGCCAAGCCTGTTGTGACATCGTGATAGGCTAGATAACGATGTTTTTCTTCCTGAACCTCGCTATCGCATAATTTTTGCTCCAGCGCTTTGCGTTCAGAGATTTCCTCCGCAAGGGCCGTATTAACTGACTGCAAATCTTCCGCACATTCCTGAACTTTGTCCTCGATCGCTTCACTTTGGGTTAACGCATCATGGACTTCCTCTAAAGGAAAATGTTCTAGAAGTTCCTCTTTCAGTACCGTGTTCACCTGTGAAAGTTCGTGGGCGCAGGCTTCCACCTTATCTTTTATCTGCTCGCTTTGATTCAGCGTTTTTACCAGGAGCGGTTCAGGTTTGGCAGTGTCTGACTCTAAGGCTTGATTCATTTCTGGACTCATCA
>JBDSHM010000374.1:0-5787 GCA_039918495.1 Sulfuriferula sp.
ACCTGGGCAGCGCCGCGCTGTATCTGGTGCCAGCATGGCTGATTTTTCGCTTCACTCAGCACAGTCACGCCCCGGCAAACTAGGCCGCTTCACAAATGCGAGGCGGCCCGCTCAATCGAGCCGCCAATACCCATCGTATAACCGGCTGTCACACGCACGACACGTTGCTTTGCTACAAAACGGTTGCAGGTGAATGTGGCATCCCGCCCTTCGTGCTGCGCTGGGGGTGATGTGAATATTCTGATGGTCTCGGATGTATATTTTCCGCGCGTGAACGGCGTGTCCACGTCAATCATGACGCTGCGCCGCGAGTTGCAGGCGCTAGGACATGGCGTGACACTGGTGGCGCCTGCCTACGACAGGCATGAGACGGCGCAGGCAGATATCCTGCGTATACCCGGACGCAAGGTATTGCTGGATCCGGAAGACCGCATGATGTCGAGACGCGCGTTGCGCCAATTGCCGGAAGTCCTGGCCGGGCACCATTTCGATCTGGTACACATTCACACCCCGTTTTTCGCCCACTACACCGGGCTGCATCTGGCCCGGACATTCAATATCCCTTGTGTGGAAACCTACCACACCTTTTTCGAGGAATACCTCTACCACTACGTACCGTTCCTGCCGAAAGCGGCGATGCGTTATCTGGCGCGGTATTTTTCGCGCAGGCAATGCAGCCAGGTAGATGGGCTGGTGCTGCCGTCCATCGCCATGGACGAGGCACTGACGCGTTACGGCGTGCGGGCATTCAGCAAAATCATCCCCACCGGCATTGAATTGGCGGATTTCAGCGAGTGTGACGGCGCAGCTTTCCGCAGGCAGCACGGTATTGCGCCAGAACGCCCGGTGGTAGTGTATGTAGGCCGTGTTGCGTTCGAGAAAAACATCGGATTTCTACTGGAGATGATGGATGAATTGCGCGCCAGTCTGCCCGATGCATTGCTGGTGATCGCGGGCGAGGGACCGGCCGAGTCTAAACTGAGGCGTGAAGTGATAAAACTGGGACTGGCGCATAACGTTCTCTTCGTGGGTTACCTGGAACGCGGCGCTGAACTGCCGGCGTGCTACTGCGCCGGCGATGCTTTCGTATTTGCTTCGCGTACCGAGACGCAGGGTCTGGTGTTGTTGGAAGCCATGGCACTTGGCGTGCCGGTGGTGTCTACAGCCGTGATGGGCACGCGCGATATTCTGGCTGCCGGACGTGGCTGTCGCGTGGCCGAAGATGACCCAGTGGCTTTTGCGGCCACGCTACGCGGTGTGCTGACCGACAAGGCATTGCGGATGCGACTGAGCAGCGAAGCCAAACAGCATGCACAAGACCTGAGTGCGCCGCAGATGGCGCGACAGATGCTGGATTTTTACCGGGAAGTGCAGACGCGGCACACCCAATAGCCGACCATGTGCGCGATAATATCGCGTATGGGACACCCGGATTCACCTTACATCGGCCGCTTCGCGCCTTCACCCACCGGACCACTGCATTTTGGTTCGCTGGTAGCGGCGCTCGGCAGTTGCTTGCAAGCGCGGGTGCACAATGGGCAATGGCATTTGCGTATGGAAGACCTGGATGCGCCGCGTTGCCTGCCTGGCATGGCGGACAATATTCTGCATATGCTGGAGCAATTTGGTTTCGAGTGGGATGGCACAGTGGTATACCAGTCACAGCAGCAACCGGCTTATCAGGCCGCGCTCGACCAGCTGCAAGCCGCAGGCTATCTGTATTGGTGTGCCTGTACCCGGCGCGAGATTGCCGATTCCAGCCTGCATGGTATCGAAGGCATGGTCTACCCTGGCACCTGTCGTGAGGGCATGTTGCCAGGTAGGGAGACGCGGACGTTGCGTGTGCGAACAGACAATACGCCGATTTGTTTCGATGACCGATTGCAGGGCCGCGTATGTCAGCAGCTACAAAACGATCTGGGTGATTTTGTCGTGCGGCGCGCCGATGGCATATTTGCCTATCAGCTCGCTGTGGTGGTGGATGACGCCCGGCTAGGCGTGACTGAAGTTGTGCGTGGGGCCGATCTGCTTGCTTCCACCCCGCGCCAGATATACTTGCAAAATTTACTGCATGTACCGGCCCCTGCCTATTTGCATCTTCCGGTTGCCGTGAATTCAATGGGACAAAAGCTCTCCAAGCAAACCAATGCAACAGCGCTGAATCCGCGCATTGCGCTCTCCGAGTTGTATCGAGCAATGGCATTTCTGGGTCATCCGGTACCGCTTGAGGTGGATACGGTGGCCGGGTTCTGGGAGTGGGGAAGGGCTGCGTGGTCTACGCAAGCGCAATTGAGTATGGATAGCGGCGCAGGGTATACAGCGGTATGACATGTTATTCTTTGTACCCGAAAGGAATCCGATATGGCTTTGCCCGAACGCACCCAGCAGGTAATACAGACTTATGCGCAGTTCATACACGCGATAGCCACAGCCTGCTTCAAACCGGAATTGATGGTTCAAACCCAGCAGATGCTGACTCAGGCCGAGCAGCAAGGTTGGGTTGCCATGGTGATGGCGGCACGCCAGGTGCTTGCCGGCAAGCGTGATAGTGGTGTGTATGCCGGATTGGACGATGATGACCGTATTATTATCGAAGCGATTCTGCGCGGGATTCAGGACCCCACCACCTTACCCGATCCGAATCAGCAGCCTGACCCGAGTGCCGCCGCGCCAGGCTTGGCGGGCATGATACATGCTGCGGCAACGGGCGATGTGCCGGCTCTATCCGCATTGGCAGACATGGCCGAACAGATGGTCAAGGTGGGAGGGGATATGGGGCGGTTGGGAGGCAGCTTGCGACGCCTGGTTAACGGCGAGCGCGATGTGGATCTGCTTACACGTGGCATGAGCGCAAGTGGTCGCGATCTGGTTACCAAACTGGTGGATGAATTGGCACGCTACAACGTGCATTGATTCGATGATTCCGCTATCATCGGGACACGTTTTGGCAAGGAGTAATCGCAATGGCAAGAACTGTAAATTGTATCAAGTTGGGGCGTGAAGCCGACGGGCTGGATTTTCCGCCGATGCCGGGCGTGCTCGGTCAGCGTATTTATGAAAATGTATCGAAGGAAGCCTGGGCCGGCTGGATCAAGCAGCAGACCATGCTGGTGAATGAGAATCGCCTGAATTTGGCCGATGCAAAAGCACGCAAATACTTGATGGAGCAGGTAGAGAAATATTTCTTTGGCGAAGGTGCGGATATGGCTGCCGGTTATGTTCCCCCGGCTAAATAATATTTCTTCGACGCAATAAAAAAGCCGGATTCAATCCGGCTTTTTTATTGCGTCGCTTGTGATCAGCGCTGTGCTACACGTTCGATTTCTTCTACCGTCGTGTGACGCACATCTTTGCCCTTGACCATGTATACCACATACTCGGACATGTTTTTGGCGTGGTCACCCATGCGCTCGATGGCCTTGGCGACGAACATGATATCGATGAAAACCGAGATGGTGCGCGGGTCTTCCATCATGAAAGTGATGAGATGGCGCAGCACCAGACGAAATTCTTCGTCTACCTGCATATCCTGACGCACGATGTCGGCAGCACTGGATACGTCCAGGCGCGCAAAACCATCCAGGGCGCGACGCAGCATTTCAAGGACCACGCTGGACATGTATTTGATCTCATTGAAACGCGGTTGGGTAAGGCGATCCGACTCATGGATGCGCCGCGCCATGCGCGCGATTTTGGCGGCTTCATCACCGATGCGCTCCAGATCGGTAATGGTTTTGACCACCGTCATCACCATCCGCAGATCGGATGCAGTGGGCTGACGACGCGCAATGAACTGGGTGCAGTCTTCATCCAGTGCAACTTCCAGCCCATTGACCTGATGATCGTTGTTAATGACTTGCTCGGCCAGTTCCAGATCGGCGTTGATCAGCGCTTCGATGGCGTTGGATATTTGTTCCTCGACCAGCCCGCCCATCTGCAAAACGCTGGAGCGGATGTTTTCGAGATCAGCGTCAAATTGTTTGTATGTATGTTCTTGGACCATGGTCGAGATACCTCTTTCAGATAGTTCCTGTGATTATAGCGTCAGGTCAGTACGGAACAATGACGTATTCATTACAAACATGCGGATGGGGCCGTCATCCACGGAATGGAATTTCCACTTGTTTGCCATCGATCGTCAGCGTCAATACCCAATCGCGCCGCCCGGTGACGCATACAGGCAGTAATACATGCGCCTGCCAATGGCCGGCGCTTTCCGGTAATAAATGGTAGCGGTTAAAGCCCATATCCATGCTGCGCATGATAAAGCTGGCATAGATTTCGTGCGCGTTTGCTACCTGCAATTGCAGGGTAAAAGGATGCAATCCTGAAGGCGGGGCGGAAAAACGCAATTCGACCGGTTTGTTATCGACTTTGAATCGGCACGACAGGGTTGGATCGGGGCAGGATACGCTTTGCGGCGTGTCCTCATTATGCGGGAGTACATGATACAGCTCGATGGCTATCAGCGTCAGTATCAAGCCAATCAGCGCAGTGTATCCCAGAAGATAGCGCCGATTGACGCGGGACAGGCGCATGCCGAATTTCATTGCCATGCGCCTCGCAATAGCGCGATACCATGCGCGCCGTGCTCGCGTGCATGTTCCAGATCGGTATTGTCGAGTCCGCCCAACGCGTAGATGGGCAATGTGCGACCGCTACTCAGGCTGGCGAAGTTATCCCATCCCAATGTCGGTGCCCCAGGATGGCTGGGTGTGGGCAGGACAGGAGAGAGCAGGGCGAAGTCGCAACCCAAGGCTTCGGCGCGATCGAGTTCGGCCGTATTGTGGCAGGAAGCCGCCACCAGCGCCAAATCAGGACGGCTATTGATATCGGCCAGCTGCGCAGCATTGAGCTGCACACCATGCGCGCCGGTGCGCTGGGCCAGCGCAACATCGGCGTTGATCAGGACGCGTGCTTGATAGGCTTGAGCGTGCGCCACAACTTCGCGTGCAAAAATTTCAAGCGTAGCTGGGGGCATGGATTTTTCGCGTACCTGAATCAGCTTCAGGCCGCTCTCCAGTGCCTGGTCCAATTTTGACATGCACCCGACACGGTCACCGTTTGCCTGGGTAATGCCATATACGGCAGGGAGTGCCAGCGCTGCGAAAACAGGGTGATTGGCGGGAAGTACGGGATTGACCTGGATATGTCCGGGTGTTTGCCAGTTCAAAATCTGACCTTCCTTGGCATGGGGCTCACCGCGCCAGCCGCTGACGCGGAAAAAAGACAGCGTGACCTGCGCATGTGGATAATCGAAATACCGGGTAATCCATGGCGTGGCATGGGTGACTTCAATACCCAGTTCCTCGTGAAGTTCACGTACCAAGGCGCTGTGTACGGTTTCACCTGGTTCGACCTTGCCACCGGGAAACTCCCAATAGCCGGCATAGGGTTTGCCGGGTGGGCGGCTGGCGAGAAGGAATGTCCCGTCGTCGCGGATTATTACGGCCACCGCGACCTGTGTACGTTGTATGGATGCAGTCTTGTTCATGATTGATTACGTTGTTTCATCATGTTCCAGGGGGCGCACAGCATGGCGATCATCGTACGTTTTAATAAGGGGGCGGCCTCTCGCGCCGGCAGATTGCTGGCGCGCAATGCCAGATAAAAGGCCAATGCGAAGCTCACGGCCAAATTGACCAAACCAATCAAAAGGATGCCTGTAGTGGCCAGCACCACCGTCTGCCATGGCAGGTTCCATCCTGCGGCTTGCCAGGCATAGGCGAAATTGGCAGAACTGAAAGCGATGTGCCGGATATCCAATGGTAGTCCGGAGAGCATGCC
>JBDSHM010000375.1:0-6185 GCA_039918495.1 Sulfuriferula sp.
TCAACCCAAAACCATGGACGAGCTGATTGATCTCGTGCATCAGGCTGTTTACGAAGTGGACGAACTGCGCGCCTGCATTGAAGATGAACCCGAAGAAATGGAACGCTACATGCCGTTTATTGACCAGCTTGATGTGCAATTGCGCAAACTGTTCGATGACATGACTACAAGGCGTTATGCCTGTCCGGCGCAAACCGATCTCGATTTCATGCCATTGGTGCAAAAATGGGGACGCGATATTCCGTTCAAGCCACTTTTATTGGCAATTAATCAGGCTCACCGGAACGGATTTCGCACTTAGCCGTCCTATTCGATAGAATATTCACTATCTATCGAATACAGGATTCCTGATGCAACTCAATCAAGCTCAAGCCCACCCTGCCGGTTTCGTGCATGACATGGACGAAACCACATTACGTAATGCCCAGCAAGCAACTGCACTGCAACTGGAATTAACGCCCTTCTTCAGCGATACGCTACAAAACCGCACAAAAGGACCGGAATTGGCCGTGATTCCGGCTGGCTGGTTCGAGATGGGATCGCCCAGTCACGAGCCGGGGCATGAGCCGAATGAGGCGCCGCAACACTATGTGCAAATCAGCCGGGCTTTTGCGATCGGACGCTATACCGTCACCGCAGAAGAATGGTTAAATTTTCGTGCCGCAACCGGTTGGAGTCAGGTGCGCGAACTGATCCAGGCGCATGGGCGCGAGCCGGTGGTCAATATTCGCATGGCCGATGCACTGTTATTTATCGCCTGGTTGAATAAAGAAACCGGCCAGTTGTACCGGCTACCCAGCGAAGCAGAATGGGAATACGCCGCACGTGCCGGTACCCATACGCCATTTCATTATGGCGATTACGCCAGTTGTCGTGATGTGTTGTTCAAGCCGATGTTTCCGTTTCCGGAAAAAACCAAAAAGCGTCGCAGCTTCTTTCCTCAATGCGGACCGATGATGTGGGCCATGGAAGTAGGTACCAAACCTGCCAATCTGTGGGGGCTGTATGACATGCACGGGAATGTCTGGGAGATGACCGCCAGCCCATGGCAGCCCGATTATCTGCAGGCGCCTGCAGATGGTCATAGCCTGCCGGGACACGCCGGGAACAAGCGTATCGTCGTCAAAGGCGGTTCCTGGTTCGATCCCGCGACGGCGGCACGGAGTGCTGCGAGGCGTTCACGTCTGCGTGACGAGCTGGACGTCAATCTTGGATTCAGAGTGGTACGGGAAATATAATCCAGGCGCTCTTAATTTGCCTCAGCTCACCGTGTAACCAATTCCATTCTTGTATGCCTGATTTTTAACCGTCGAGGAACCATATATCTGCTTTGCTTGTCTTTCGAATGAAAAAATAACAATCATTCTCATTCGTGCGCAGGTATATGAAGATAGACAACCATATGGTATCGCCCCGAACTCGCCTGACCGCCTTCTTCGCTGTGGCGGGACCAGGTCTGGTTGTAATGCTGGCTGATACCGACGCCGGCAGCGTTATAACAGCAGCGCAGAGCGGTGCGCAATGGGGTTACAAACTGCTGGCATTGCAATTGTTGCTGATCCCGATTCTGTATCTGGTGCAGGAACTAACCCTGCGTTTGGGATTGCTCACCGGGCGCGGTCATGGTGAATTGATCCGGCAGCATTTTGGCCGGGGTTGGGCCTGGTTATCGGTATCTACTTTGCTGGTGTCATGTCTCGGCGCCCTGATTACGGAAATGAGCGGAATCGCTGGTGTGGGCGCGTTGTACGGCATACCCATCTGGATCAGCGTGCTGGCTACCTTGGGATTCCTGATGGCGATGGTTATGTCTGGATCCTACCGTTCGGTAGAACGCGTCGCGGTCGCCATTGGCCTGTTTGAACTGGCTTTTGTCTACGTTGCGGTGGTGTCCCACCCGGATCCGTCCGCCATACTTCACGGCCTCGCCAGTATGCCGTTGGCAGACCACGGGTATCTCTATCTGGTCGCGGCCAATATCGGTGCGGTGATCATGCCATGGATGATTTTCTATCAACAATCTGCAGTGGTGGATAAGGGCTTGAAACCACACCATCTGCCAGCTGCGCGATGGGACACCGCTATCGGCGCTGTGGTCACGCAAGCCATCATGGCCGCTATCCTTATTGCAGTCGCAGCCACTTTCGGGCGCAGCGGTGGAACGTACAGACTCGATACCGTACAGCAGATCTCGCATGCTTTGACTCCTTACCTTGGGGTCGAAAATGGTCGCCTGATGTTCGCCATGGGCATGCTCGGCGCGTCGCTGGTGGCGGCGATTGTTGTGTCGCTTACCGCCGCTTGGGGGCTGGGTGAAGTCACCGGATATAAACACTCGCTTGAACACCATCCACGCGAAGCACCCTGGTTCTATCTGGTCTTTGTTGTAGTGCTGGTGGCCAGTGGTCTGCTGGTGAGCTCGGGGGTGAATCTGGTTAATCTTAGCGTGGGCGTGGAGGTAATGAATGCCTTACTGTTGCCCGTTGTGCTCGGTTTTCTTTATGTACTGGCACGGCGTGCGCTACCAACCGGCAGCCAGCTGCAGGGTATGTATGCAATTATCGTGGTGCTGACGGTTATGCTGACTGCTGGTCTGGGAGTGTGGGGTGGGTTAACGGGGCTATTGGGTTGACCCAGCCAATCAGAAACGGTACCAAATAAGCCACGATAAAAACCGATCACATCAATGTAACGATGGAGCTGAAATATCTGTTCATGATAGTACGTTTGCAATGTGGGCAATTCAAGCGGAAGGCACTGGTGCTCTCGCCTGCAGCACGCAGGTCGTCGCGCCGTAGATCGAGAATCAGCCGACTTACAGGATGAGCTATTGCGCGAAAAATATCGGTGACTGGCATGACCCATAACCCGTCGGAAATTTCCAACGGGTTATGCGTGGTGGCAATAAGGCGATGGAGAATGCTTACGTGTAGCTCAAAGCACAAGTAAGGGACCGCGCAAGGCTTGGTTCACGCAGCCCCACTTGGCTGTGGGCTTGGTCGATGCTGACCGGTATCGCAGCGATATTGCGCGATCGGCGGAAGTGCAACGTTTAATTACCGGCGCCAGGTTTAGTTTTTCACCTTTTCGATCATGTGATTGATGACCTGGCTATGCTCATGTTGAGGGCTGAACATGACGATCTCCGAATCTTTCTCTACCTTCACGTTGTGCCCGGGTGGCCAGTAAAACAGATCGTTTTCGTTGGCCGTCTCTTGCATACCTTCCGAGTCAGTTGTGGTGAGTTGGCCGCGCAAAACGTAGCCCCAGTGAGGGCACTGGCACATATTGCCTTCCAGCCCCTGGAACAGTGGGGTCGTGTCGACACCCTCTGCAAGACTGAAATACTCGCAACTGATTTCCCCCAGTCCGGTAGCGTCGCCGAAATCCAATTGCTGACGGATCACGGCACCTGGAATCTCCATTTTGATATCTATGTGCTCTTTGGCTATTCGCATTTTATTACTCCAATGTTATACATGGATGCGTATCGCTGAGTGATCTGCCCATTGCCGCATCCGAAAAGACAATAGACGCACCTAGGTGCCAGGTAACCGGCGCGTCGCTGGTCGGCGCATCCGGTTTGACCGCCGGCTGGGCGGCTTTATGGAAAGAGAACCAATGCCTATGCTGTGAATAGTAGGAAAGGTAATTTTGTGATCAAGTTGCTCTGCTGGTTATGAAATTCCAGAGGAATTATTTTATGTCAGCTGATGCCTACAGTCGCAGCCTCAACTTGATGCTACGCTTAATTACCTCACAATCCTAGTTCGGACAGACCCGGATGGTCGTCGGGGCGAGGTCCAAGCGGCCAGTGATATTTTCTTTCCGAGCCTTCGATTGACAGGTCATTGATACTTGCGATGCGACGTTTCATCAAACCGGATTCGGTGAACTCCCAATTTTCGTTTCCATATGGTTGATACCAATTTCCATCCTCATCGTGCCACTCATTCGCAAACCGTACCGCTATCCTGTTACCAGATGCAATCCAGAGTTCTTTGACTAATCTGTAATCTAGTTCCTTGCGCCATTTTCGTTGCAAGAAGCTAACAACTTCGTGCCTGCCGGAGACAAATTCACTTCGGTTTCGAAATTATCAAAAGTCTACTAAAGTAGGGGAAGTCCACTCATTCTTTTTGATTCTTTTATTAATCCTCAAATGGGTCTTCACATAACATAATCCAGACATAAGGTGCATAAGTTAAAACTGCGCCTTTCATCACACCAAGATCTTTTAATGCATCAGAAACTTGCACTAATAGAGATTTATTGTCTGGGTCTTTCCTTAGCGCTTCTAATAAAGATACTAAAGGCTTAATACTACTTTCCTTTATGTATTCATTTAACATCTGAATTGCGTCATCAATTTTCACTGGGTCTATATTCTGGGTACTATTTTCCATATATTTTTTAATCCTTCCCCATCAAATAAACAGGTTTTGTAGTATTAAGTACTAAAAATATCTCTAAGGATGCTCTGAACAACCCCGCCTGAAGTACAGTGGCAGGCCATCCTGTATCAACTGGTAGGATTGACGCCGTGAAACGCCCAAACAAGGCTGTTTCCGTCGCTGTTCTGGACGTTTTTCGCCCCGTTCAGGGTTTTTGCCCGGATTTCAGACGCCCTCATCCCTGAGCCGCCATCAATTTGTGTCGCACCCTCCACAGGTTGGACAGCGCGAACAGCGTGACGAGCTGTGCGGTGTTTTTCTTGAGGCCGCGATAGCGCACCTTCATGTATCCAAACGGGCGCTTGATCACCCGGAACGGGTGCGCTACCTTGGCGCGAATGCCAGCCTTGAGCTTTTCGATCTGGTCGATCAGCGCATCGATCTTCTTGTTGTCCTTGTCCAGTGCACGGCGCTTGCCCGGACGCATGGCCACGTGCCAGGTGACGCGGGCCTGGGCATTCGGGCGTGGGTCTGCGCCCTGGTAGCCTGCGTCGGCAAAGACATCGGTCTCCTGTCCCTGCAACAGGTCGTTGCCTTCGGTCACGTCGTTGACATGCGCGGCGCTGCCGCGCACCATGTGCACCAGCCCGGATTCGGCATCGGCGCCGATATGGGCTTTCATGCCGAAGTACCACTGCTTGCCCTTTTGGGTGGCGTGCATCTCGGGGTCGCGTGCCTGGTCGGCATTCTTGGTCGAGGTGGGCGCTGCAATCAGGGTGGCGTCTACCACGGTGCCGGCTTTGAGCAGCAGGCCACGCCGGATCAGCAGTGCGTTGATGGTGGACAGAATCTGCTCGGCAAGCTGGTGTTTCTCCAGCCGATGACGAAAGCGCAGGATGGTGCTCTCATCGGGCAGGCGGCCATACTCTTCGAGCCGGGCAAATTCACGGTACAGCGGCACGTCGAAGAAGGCTTCTTCCATGCCCGGGTCGGACAGGGTGAACCATTGCTGCTTGAAGTGGATGCGCAGCATGGTTTCCAGAGAAAACGGCGGGCGGCCGTGGGTGCCTTTGGGATAGTACGGGACAATCAGCTCGACCAGCGCTGCCCAGGGCACGACTTGTTCCATCTGCTCCAGAAACTCGCGCTTGCGGGTCTTTCTGAGGCTGATATCCAGTGGGGTTTGTTTCATGGGCTCAATATTGCCATACCTGGCTGGAAAAATGCGCTCAGGCTGGGGGACTTTTGCAGAGGTTCCTTAACGGCAAAGCCGCGAAGGGAACTCACAAGCGCAGCTTGTGGGCGGGAATCTTCCCCCGATTTAATTGACACTGGTTGAATAAGCCAACAGTTGTTCATTACTGCAAAGGCAAAACAAGACCCCTAGCGTTCTCGTGTTAGGCATTTTTCTTGGCCTATGTGAGTTGAAATTCAATCTGAATAACTTTGCGCTTTGGATACAGTTCATTGATTCCGGTTCGGAGCGCTTCGTACTGCTTTTTTAGAGACACAAGATCTTCGTCAACGTTGAGATAAATGGCTGCGGTAATTTGCTTGAGCTTGTGGGCTATATCAATGCCAAGAATGCGCTCAACATCTGCCTCCAGCATGTTTTTTCCAACGGGAATTTGTGCGGAAGCCATCTTTGCAAAGACCTGCTCCAGAACCAATGATGATCGAGCTTTTATTAGATCAATGGCAATAGCAAATCTTTGCTCTTCAAGCAGAAGTGCGGCATATATTTCCGGCCTGGATTGTTGCAGCAAAAACTGAAGTTCATCAGCTTGGAAG
>JBDSHM010000376.1:0-8798 GCA_039918495.1 Sulfuriferula sp.
AACCTGAACGGATCATGCTTTTTTGGCTAAGTCGGGATAGGTCAAAACTGTTCATTACCGACCAGCGAGACGCCTGGAGAACAGATTTACTCCGCAAGATTGGGAGGATTTTGAGCAACATGGCTCAAGGATTGGTCGTCACGGATCATTTCCATGTAACCATCCATATCACGTTTGTAGTAAAAATAATCCATCTCTGGCGCCTCGCCGCCCAGGCGAGTGATGACGGCAGAAATCTGACCACGATGATGGGTCTGATGATTCATCATATGGGTAAGTACGTCCCGCACCCACATCGAGCGCGCTGTCCCATCCGAAGAAACGAAATCAAGACGGCTATCAAACCAGTCCGGTTCGCAAGCGTCCAGCCACAGCTTGAGTTCCTCAATCTGGCATTGCGTCGCTTCGATTAACTGGTTCCAGTCTGGATAGGCAATTTCCTGGAAATCAACCTTCAGGGATTCTCCTTGCAATCGTGCCAGCCACAACCGGTTAACCAGCATGGTGTGATCCACGGTATGGTGAATACTGCCGAAAAACAGACCCTGCGGGCTCGGCAGAAATTCGTGGTTAATTCCGCCCAATGCTGCGAATAACCGATCATTCGCCCATTGCTGGTAATCCGCCAGAACCACAAAATAACTCTTCCAGGAATAATGGCTATGCATGATCAACCTTTTGTATTGAGCGCCTTATCCAGACGATTGCGTAGCTTGGCAAAATCCAGATTACCAATTGTTTGTTCCACCACGTTACCATCCTTGTCGATCAGAAACGAGGTGGGAGTAAGCTGTACATTATTGAACTGATGCGCCAAATTTCCCTGTACATCCAGCGCGACCGGAAATGGCAACGCACGCTGCTGTTTGAAACGGAGTACATAGCTGGGAGGATCATAACTCATGGCAACCGCAATCACCTCAAAACCCTTGTCATGATATTGGTTGTAAGTTTCCACGATATGAGGCATTTCTTCCACGCAACCGGGACAGGTGGTCGCCCAGAAATTCACCAACACCATTTTCCCATGCAGACTTTGCATGGATATCTTCTTGCCGGTGAGGTCGGTAAAGGTCACTTGTGGCGCTGGGGTTTTTTGCGTCAACCCAAAGAACAGTACGGCGGCAAGCGCGACCAGTACTACTGTAATCAGCACATACTTGTGATATTGTTTATTGCCCATCTGCCTCTTTCCATCCATAAATCGTCATGCACAGGATTGTCATGTTTTTCGTTGCCCTTGTCATTAGCAGCATTGCTAAAGAGAATAGGCAGATCACTGTAACTTTAGTCAATCTGACAGCGGTTTGAAAAAAAGCGGGGTGCAAGGTTCCAAAGATCATGCAATCCGGACCGGTAAAATCAGATGGCACCCACTATGGATTATCGACCCAACAAGATAAATAGGAAAATGACTGACTGATGGCAAAAGTTCTGTTCATATTAACCGCTGCCAACGAAATGATGCTCAAAAACGGTAATCGTTTCCCGAGCGGTTTCCGAGCGCAGGAATTTGTACCTTCCCACCATGTTTTTCTCGAACAGGGTCACTCGATCGACATTGCCACACCCAAGGGGAATCCTGCTGTACTGGAGGAAAGCTGCTTTGAACCCGCCTATCACGGCCATGATGCCGGCCGCATTGCCAACCTGCGCGAACAACTCGGCGAAATCGAGACTTGGCACGTGCCGCTTTCGCTGGAACGACTGGCGCTGACAGGCGTTAAACATGATGCAATATTTTTCCCGGGTGGATATGGCCCAATGGTCGACTTGATTGCATCCGAAGCGGCAGGCAACTTGGTCAAACGCACGCTGGCAAACGGCGGCCTGATCGGCGCCGCAGGCTACGGACCCGCCGGGTTGGTCATGGCACAACAGGACGGTAACTGGCTGTTTGCCGGTTATCGGATGACCTGCTCCAATCCACAGGAAGAACGACTCGCCGATATGTTGCCCGAATTACTGTCTGAACGCCTCGCCAAGCTGAGCGGAGAATTGCAGTTCGACGCACCGGGCAGCGAACATGTCGTGATCGACCGTCAACTGTATACCGGACAGAACGCCGCTTCAGTCGAAAAACTGGCTTTTGCCATGGCGCGTCGACTCAAGAAAATGGGCAGCCTCGATAAGGATGCTTGCGGCACTCCATGCTCCTGATTCAAAGTTTATTTATTCACTTTCCGCTTCAGGATTGACAGGCGTTACCCTTCGGCACCCGTCATTAAGCCTGCCTCATGTAGCGCCTCATAAACGATATCCACCGCATTGCTGAACACTGGCATGCCGCCAACGATTGCAGCCGTCTCACATACACCATATAACTCGCCAGGCGTTGCTCCCGCTTTCAATGCGCCCTTTACGTGCAGCTTGGCAGCCTGCGCGTGCCCCAGCGCGACCAGCATGGCAAAATGCACCAGCTGCTGGGTCTTCCGTTCGAGCGGATTGTCATGAATAAGGCATGCACGAAGGGCTTCAATGGTCTCAATCGAGCTTTCATGACCTGCGAGTTTGGCCAGCGCGCTACGCTTCATGACGTTATCCGGGATGAAGCCAAACAATTCCCGATAATGCTTTTCGGTTTCCGTAGCACTCATCCCAATAGCCGTCCTGTTTCCTTCCATTCCATATATTCCGGCGCTGCGAGGCCTTGCTGGCGCATCAATAGGTCAATCTGCCCGAGATGGTAGGCATGATGCCCCAATACAGACCACAAAAAACCGATCCCCGTATAGCGCCTACCGGTAAAGACCAGCTCCTTTTCCAGGTCGGCTGGCGTCAGGGCATGCAGATTTTCAAGATTAGTCGCGTGCATGGCCCGGTAAGCATCAATCAGCTCAACGCCATCTGAAACATTTTCCAGAGCAGCGGCCTTGCCTGGCAACGGCATGGTACCCGAAGCTGGCAAGCTGGTGAGTTGCTTAAACCAATGATTCTCCGCATTGGCCAGATGTCTGGTCAATGCGCCGATGGTAATTTTATTGACTCGAGTACCCAGAAAAAGCGTTTCGGAGTCAATCGGAATAGCATTCCACTGCGTATCGCTTAACATATCCAGGTAGTCAAAAGTATGGATAACCTGCTGATCGAATAAAGATATAAAACGTTTCAACTCATTCATGACAAACCTCCAGTAATAAATTGAGCGTAATGCCCTGATAAATGCATTTCCAGTACCGCACTGTAGTATCCGACTCTACCGGGATTCGAATAGTTTCATCATCCTGCATGAAAGAAAGTGCCGGACAAGCTTCATGCAATTTTGAACAAACCCGAAAAAGTAAAAGCTTATTTAGCCGTCCGGTTACTGATAAAATAGCGCTTTAGCAATCGTCGTGCTGCTCATGGACACCCCCCGCCTTCGCGAAATCCCCTATAACTACACCTCTTTTTCCGACCGCGAAATCGTCATTCGCCTGTTGGGAAAAGAAGCTTGGGAGATCCTCAACCAATTGCGCGGCGAACGTCGTACCGGACGCTCGGCGCGTATGCTTTTTGAGGTATTGGGTGATATCTGGGTGGTATCCCGCAATCCCTATTTACAGGATGACCTGCTGGCCAATCCAAAGCGTCAGACGGCTTTAATCGACGCACTCAATCATCGTTTGAATGAAGTCGACGCACGCCGCCAGGACAATCCGCTCGTCGAACCGCTACTGGCGGCTGCGCGCCGTGCCGTCGCCAATTTCGAATCGGATTTTGCGCATACCCGCCAGTTGCGTCGCGACACGCTCAAAAAACTGGGGCGTCACACCCGCAAGGACAATATCCAGTTCGACGGATTGGCTCGCGTTTCGCATGTTACTGACGCAACCGACTGGCGCGTTGAATACCCCTTCGTGGTACTCAATCCCGACACCGAGGCAGAAATCGCCCATCTGGTCAAAGGCTGCATCGAACTGGGATTGACCATCATTCCACGCGGTGGCGGTACCGGCTACACGGGCGGCGCGATTCCGCTCACCCCTGATTCCGCTGTGATCAACACCGAGAAGCTGGAAGCCCTGTCTGCAGTTGAAACGACACGTCTGCCCGGCTTAAATCATGACTATGCCACCATTCATTGTGGTGCAGGGGTGGTGACACGGCGGGTCATGGATGCAGCGGATGCGGCAGGTTTTGTATTTGCGGTGGACCCCACTTCGGCCGATGCTTCATGCATTGGCGGCAACGTTGCCATGAACGCGGGCGGGAAAAAAGCCGTGTTGTGGGGTACCGCGCTGGACAACCTGGTGTCGTGGCGCATGGTGACACCGGATGCGGAATGGCTGGAAGTCACCCGCCTCGATCATAACCTGGGCAAGATTCACGATATCGCAACTGCGCGTTTCGAGGTCCGGCGTTACGACATCGACGGAAACACCGAGATCGCCCGACCGGAAATCCTGGAGATTCCCGGCCAGCACTTCCGCAAGGTGGGGCTGGGCAAGGACGTGACCGACAAATTCCTTGCCGGTCTACCCGGTATCCAGAAGGAAGGCTGTGACGGCATCATTACTTCCGCTCGTTTTATCCTGCACAAGCTGCCCGCATTCACCCGTACGGTGTGTCTGGAATTTTTCGGCAAGGTGCGCGAGGCCGTGCCCGCGATTGTCGAAGTCAAAAACTATCTGGACGCACATCCGAATGCCATCCTGGCCGGCCTGGAACATCTGGATGCGCGCTACATCAAGGCGGTGGGGTATGCCACCAAGGCCCATCGCCACGAACGCCCCAAAATGATCCTGCTGGCCGACGTGGTATCGGACGACGAAGTAGCTTGCGGTGAAGCCGCTTCGCATATCGTCCAGCTTGCCAACGCCCGTGGCGGCGAGGGCTTTATTGCCGTGACTGCCGATGCGCGCAAAAAATTCTGGCTGGATCGTGCACGTACTGCTGCGATTGCCGCGCACACCAATGCCTTCAAGATCAACGAGGACGTGGTGATTCCGCTGGACCGGCTGGCGGATTATTCCGATGGCGTGGAGCGTATCAACATTGAAATCTCCATTGCCAACAAGCTGAAACTGCTGGATGCGCTGGAACCGTTTTTCCGTGGTGAATTACCCTTGTTTCAGGATGAGGATACGGTAGCCGACCCGCAAATGACCGAGGAACGCCGCAGCCGCGCACTGGCTCTGCTGGAAAACACCCGTTTGCGCTGGCGCTGGTTGCTGGACAACCTGGATGCGCCACCGGCCAGCGCGGATCTCGCTATCGCCAATACCGACCTGGTCGCATCCAATGGTCACACCACTGTGTTCCAGGCTTTGCAGGATCACACCCTGCGCGTGTCGTGGAAACGTGAAGTACGCAAGGAATTGCAACGCATTTTTGTCGGCCGGGAATACCAGCCGATACTGGATGCCAGTGACCGTCTGCACAAACAAATCCTGAAAAGCCGTGTGTTCGTGGCATTGCACATGCACGCCGGCGACGGCAACGTGCACACCAATCTGCCGGTCAATTCCGACGACTACACCATGCTGCAGGAAGCCAATGCCGCGGTAGCGCGCATCATGCATCTGGCACGGGATCTGGGCGGCGTGATCTCGGGCGAGCATGGCATCGGTCTTACCAAGCTGGAGTATCTGGAGGACGAAGCGATCCAGAGTTTCGTTCGCTACAAAAACAAGGTTGACCCTGAAGGCCGCTTCAACAAGGGCAAGCTGATGCCAGGCGCGGATCTGCGCAATGCCTACACGCCTTCGTTCTCGTTGCTGGAAGCTGAATCGCTGATCATGGAGCAGTCCGAGATTGGCGAGATCGCTGATTCCATCAAGGACTGTTTACGCTGCGGCAAATGCAAGCCCGTGTGCAACACCCATATTCCGCGTGCCAATCTGCTGTATTCGCCGCGCAATAAAATCCTCGCCACCTCACTGCTGATAGAAGCCTTTCTGTACGAAGAGCAGACCCGGCGCGGTATCTCCATCCAGCACTTCGACGAATTTGGCGATGTGGCCGACCACTGTACCGTGTGCCACAAGTGCCTCAACCCCTGCCCTGTCGACATTGATTTTGGCGACGTTTCCATCGCCATGCGCAACTTCCTGCGCAAACAGGGCAAGAAAAAATTCAATCCGGGCACGACCGCGTCGATGTTTTTCCTCAATGCCACCGATCCGACGACCATCAAACTCACTCGCAAAGTGATGATCGAATGGGGTTACAGTGCCCAGCGCTGGGCCTACCGGAGTGCAAAAAAACTCGGTCTGATTAAAACGCAGACTGCTCACCCTCCCGCGACGCTCGGCACCGCCCCGGTTCGCGCGCAAGTCATCCATTTTATCAACAAGCCCATGCCCGGCGGACTGCCCAAAAAGACCTCGCGTGCATTGCTGGGGCTGGAAGACGCCAGCATCGTGCCGGTGATCCGCAACCCGGCCAAGCTCAACGATGATTCCGATGCGGTGTTCTATTTCCCCGGTTGCGGTTCGGAGCGTCTGTTCTCACAAGTCGGGCTGGCGACACAAGCCATGCTGTTCGAACTCGGCACGCAAACCGTGCTGCCGCCAGGCTATCTGTGCTGCGGTTATCCGCAGACCTCCAGCGGGCAGGCCGATAAAGGCGATGCAATTACTACCGAAAATCGCGTGCTGTTCCATCGCGTGGCCAATACCCTCAATTACCTCGACATCAAGACCGTGATCGTATCCTGCGGCACCTGCATGGATCAGCTGTTGAAGTATCAGTTCGAAAAAATCTTTCCGGGCTGCCGGCTGCTCGACATTCATGAATATCTGCTGGAAAAAGGGATGAAACTGGAAGGCGTAAATGGTACGCGCTACATGTACCATGATCCTTGCCACACACCGATGAAGACCTATCAGCCCATGAAGGTCGTGAACCAGTTGATGGGTGAAGGCGTAAAACTGAGCGAACGCTGCTGCGGTGAGTCGGGTACTTTGGCGGTATCGCGCCCGGATATTTCCACTCAAATCCGCTTTCGCAAGGAAGAAGAAATTCGCAAGGTGGCGGGTCAACTACGCACTGATTCGGGTGAGGAGACATCGGTAAAAATCCTCACATCCTGCCCGTCCTGCCTGCAAGGTTTATCCCGCTACGATGACGATGCCGCCACCTCGGCGGATTACATCGTGGTGGAGATGGCCAAACATCTATTGGGGCCGGACTGGATGGAAAGCTACATAGAAAAGGCCAGCAACGGCGGCATCGAACGGGTTCTGTTGTAATTCTTCCTTGACGGGTTCAAGCAGTAAAATCTCAGGCATGGAAGTTTTCATCGTACCGACAGTGTCCTGCATAACCGTCGAACCGGGCCGAATAGCGTTGAGACATCTACTGTAAATACAGCCGATAGGAGGCGGCCACACTTCCTACAACTTCAGGGTCAATGAATATGGAAAATTGTGAACTGTGTAACACGCCAGGTGGCGATCTATTGTGGGGCGATGAGTTTTGTCGGGTCGTATTGGTAGATGACGTGGACTACCCGGGATTTTGCAGGGTCATATTGAATGCGCACATCAAGGAAATGACCGATCTCACCGAAGCCCAGCAACATCGGCTATTACGGGTGGTATTCGCTACCGAATCCGCGCTGCGTGAAACACTGAAGCCCGCCAAAATCAATCTTGCCAGCCTGGGAAATATGACGCCGCACCTGCATTGGCATGTGATTCCGCGTTTTACCGGCGACCGGCATTTTCCAAACCCGATTTGGGGCGCACCGCAACGCGAATCGCGTCCGCAAGGTCAACTCAATCTGATTGCCGGAATTTTAAAATCCGCATTGGGACAACGACTGTAGCCCTATAAAAATCACACCCCCTGCGACCTGGAGAAAAACATTCAATCTGTCTGCGGTTCATTCACCCGGCTGGAAGGAAAACACGCCGTAAAGCAGCTGCCTTTACCAACCTGACTGTCGATCAATAGTCGCGCCTGATGACGGGTCAGTACGTGCTTCACGATGGCAAGACCCAATCCGGTACCACCGGTTTCGCGCGAACGGCCCCGATCCACCCGATAAAACCGCTCGGTCAGACGCGGAATGTGCTGCGGTTCAATCCCGTCGCCGGTATCGCTCACGCTGAAACACGCCTCTCCTCCGCGCACCGCCCAGCGCAAACTGATACTGCCACCTTTCGGTGTATAGCGCACCGCATTACTGACCAGATTACCGAAGGCGCTGCGCAGTTCATCCGGATTGCCTCTAACCCATCGGTCGCACTCAACGAACAATTGAATTTGGTGGTTCTTGCCACTCAGACTCTGCGCATCCTGAAATAGGGATTGCGCCAGTTCAGGCACATTGACCGCCGATTCCTGTAGACGATTTTGCGGGCTCTCCAGGCGCGAAAGGGTGAGCAGATCTTCCACCAGCATCCTCATGCGTTCTGTCTGCTGCTGCATCAAATCGCTATAGCGATGAAAATCTGTCTGGTTAATATGCTCCATGTCCACAAACGTTTCCAGAAAGCCACCCACCACCGTCAAGGGCGTGCGTAACTCGTGCGAAACATTGGCAACAAAATCGCGACGCATCGAGTCAATCAATTCGATCTGGGTAATATCCCTGGAAATCAGCATCTTGCGCTTGTCACCAAACGGAACCAGCTGGACGGACAAACTCACATCGCGGCTGGCAGGCGATTTCATGATGAGCGGCTCACTGTAATCATGACCAGCCAGATATTCATGAAACGGCGCCTGCCGGATCAGATAGCCGATGAATTGCCCACGATCCGCTGCATCATCCAGACTGAAGTGGCGACTGGCTGCGGGGTTGAACCAATCGATCTGATCGGTCCCATTGAGCATCACAATTCCGTCTGGAATCGCCTGGGCCGCAT
>JBDSHM010000377.1:0-2548 GCA_039918495.1 Sulfuriferula sp.
ATGAGGGCGCCAAAGGCGACGACTCTGCGTATACCCAGAGTATCGGCCATCACGCCAACCGGTATTTGCATCACCGTATGCGCATAAAAATAGGCAGCTGCCAAACTGCCCAATGCCGCGCCGCTGGTGTGAAAGGATTGCTGCAGGTTATTGGCGATCGCGGCGGGTGCCAGGCGATGGAAGAACGCCAGCATATAGCCGATGATTACCAGTGTGTAACTGGTCCAGCGCAAACGCCGCATGCGGGCGTGTATGAGGGTTGGCATGATCGATGAGCCGGTTCAGGAACATTGAGCGAAGCGCAGATTAAATTGCCGATCAAGGAGACCGCAGCCGCTGTTGTATCAGGACAGTGCGGATAACGACGCCCTGGGTAAATCCGCGCCTGCTGTGGTCTCCGTGGTTTTGCCGACGTTACCCGGCTTTAATGAGCCGCGCCCAGATAAGCCGCTTTTACCGCAGGATCGTTTTTCAGTTGATCGGCCGGTCCGTGGCAGGAAATACGCCCGTTTTCCATGACGTAGCCATAGTCGGCAACATTCAATGCGGCAGCGGCGAACTGTTCCACCAGCAGCATGGTGATGCCACGGGTTTTTAGCTCGCGGATAATGCGGAATACCTCTTCCACCAGCAGGGGTGCCAGGCCCATTGAGGGTTCGTCCAGCAGCAGCACTTCGGGATTGAGCATCAGCGCCCGGCCCATGGCCAACATTTGCTGTTCGCCACCTGACAATGTTCCAGCCAGTTGGGTTCGACGTTCCTTAAGACGCGGAAACAGGTCGAATATACGGTCGAGATCACCCTGGACGTCGCCTCGCTCACGTCCGAAGGTGAGGCGTGGAAACGCCCCAAGAATCAAATTGTCGGTGACCGACAGAGTGGAAAATACGCGTCGGCCTTCCGGCGAGTGCGCCAATCCGGTACGTGCGATGCGGTGTGACGCCATACCGGTGATGTCCTTGCCGTTGAGCCGGATTTCTCCGTCAGCCGGCTTGATCATGCCGGACACGGCGCGCAGGGTGGTGGTCTTGCCCGCGCCGTTGGAACCAATCAGCGTGACGACTTTACCTTGGGGTACGTCAATGGAAATGCCATGCAGCACTTCAACCTTGCCATATGCGGCGTGCAGATTTTTTACCTGTAACATATATTGAACCTCTTAAACCGCATCGACGTTGCCGCCAAGATAGGCTTCGATAACCTTGGGATGAGCCTGCACTTCAGCGGGCTTGCCTTCGGCAATTTTCTGGCCGAAATCGAGTACCGTAACCGTGTCTGAAATGCCCATCACCACATCCATGTGGTGCTCGATAAGAATGACGGTAATGCCATGGTCGCGGATTTTCTGGATCATGACGATCAGCTCCTTGATATCCGGCGCAGTCAGGCCAGCCGCAGGCTCATCCAGCAACAGCAGGCTCGGATTCAGTCCCAATGCACGGGCAATCTCCAGCAGGCGCTGTTTGCCATAAGGCAGGTTGCGCGCTTCTTCGTTGGCAAGATCAGCCAGACCGACAAATTGCAGCAGGCTGGCGGCGCGCATGCGTGCTTCGCGCTTCTCCTTGAGGCAGCGCCGGGTATGGAAGATGACGTCAAACGTATTGCTGCGATAGGTATGGTGCAGTCCTACCAGCACATTTTCAATGGCGGTCATTTCGCCGAATAGCTGCACGTTCTGGAAGGTCCGCGCGATACCTTGGCCGGCGATGGATGAGGGTGCAGTGCCGGAAATGATCCTGCCATTGAATTCGATCTCGCCGGCGGTCGGCGTATAGATGCCGGTGAGCACATTCATCATGGTGCTTTTGCCCGAGCCATTCGGGCCGATCAATCCGTGCACGGTGCCTTTGGTGATATTCAGCTGGACTTCGTTGAGTGCTTTCAGTCCGCCGAATTGCATCAGGACATTGCGTGCCTCAAGCAGATTGCCATTGGCGGTGACAGCGCAATCCGGTACTAACCAGGCCTGATGTGCGTCACCCTCATCGGTGATCAATTCATGCTTGTGTATCCATTGTGGTCTGACTTTCTGCACAATATTGCGTAAAAACCCCATGATGCCATCAGGCAGGTAATAGACCACAAACAGGATCATTGCGCCGAAAATGGTCAGGCGATAGTCGGTAATGTTGTCGATCCAGTAACTGAAACCCGCCAGGCCCACGGTGAATAACAGCGGAATAACCACCTGTAGTGGCGTACGTTTTTTGGTGAGCACGGTGTAAATCGAATACAGCACACCGGATACGGCCATGATCATTGCGATTTTGCGGAACAGGTCAATATCGGACAATACGTTGGGCAGCATGACGATAATGATGGCGCCCAGTATCGGGCCGGAGCGTGTTTTTCGCCCACCCATGATCAGCGCCAGCAGGAACATGATGGTCAGTTCAAAGCTGTAGGTATTGGGTGAAATGTATTCTTCAGAGTAGGTGAACAGGCTGCCTGCCAAGCCTGCCAGAGCAGCGCTGAAAACAAAGGCGTAGACCTTGTAAGCGTAGACGCTCACGCCCATACAATCGGAGGCGACCGGACTGTCACGCAG
>JBDSHM010000378.1:0-1836 GCA_039918495.1 Sulfuriferula sp.
CTCCGGAACATTGGGACTCAAGGTGCTGGGAGGCGGAGGAACACTATTCAGTGTTTGATACATGATGGCGTTTACGTTTTCACCAGAAAAAGGCGCTTGCCCAGTCAGCATTTCATACAGCATCACACCCAGAGAGAATATATCCGAACGCTGATCCGTCAGCTTGCCTACGACTTGTTCCGGAGACATGTATTTGGGCGACCCCAATACCATACCGGTCTGAGTACGCACAGCCGCAGACGCCATGCGTGCAATACCAAAATCCGTGATCTTCACGTGCCCGTCGCGAACTATCATGATATTGGATGGCTTGACATCACGATGAACGATACCGTGTTCATGCGCATACGCCAAACCCTGTGCGACCTGAGCAACCACATTGATGACCTGTTCGACCGGCATGCGTTTGCCATCATTCAGCACATCCCTTAACTCTCTTCCTTGCAAAAACTCCATCGCTATGTAGGCAATCTCACCGCTCTTGCCCACATCATAAATGGTGACGATGTTCGGATGGCTCAGGCGGCCTGCGGCTTTGGCTTCCTGATAAAAACGAGATTCATACTCATCCTTTTCATCCAGCGCCAAACTCAGATTAATGGTTTTGATCGCTACGATACGATCAATCAAGGGATCTACTGCCTTATAGACAGTGCCCATGGCACCCTGACCCAACTCACCAATAATATTGTAGCGACCCAGCTGGCTAATCATAGTTCTTACCAAAGTTGGTATTTATATCAACGCCCATAGCTTATTTGGAATATTTGCTCTTCACGCTGCGAAATATAGGTCCCCAGATTGGGTGACCTGCTTCAGCGGCATCAAGAGTGAAATGGGGATCGATTTCAAGTGCCTTCTTGAAGTAGTCACGACACATCGCCTCGCGCCCGGAGACACACTGAATAAAAGCCAGATATTTGTATGCCTTGACCTGCTCCGGCTTTCCGCTCAAACCGGTTTCAAGCACGCCCTGTAATGCCATTATAGATGCCTGATAGTTACCTTCTTCATAACTCAGCACACCATAGTTCAACTTTTTGTCGGTGGACGTACCTGTGTTGCGTAGCGTTGCAGTATCGCAAATAGACGATTGAATGCTCTGACATCCGCTCATGATCAGCAAAAGCATTCCAGCCATCAATATATTATGTATTCGCAAAACCACAAACCTCTCCGCCCGTTTAGTTCTTGAAAGTATGTTTTATTTTTAATTTTTCGCCCACTTTAACCTGAATTACTTGTTTATACACAGGAAAAGTGGAGTTTTTAATTTCAATTTCGTGCCTGCCGGGAGCAACCTGCAACTCTATCAGCGGCGGTGAAACGCCCTGCATTCTACCATCAAGGTAAATCTCGCCCCATGGTAAAACGACCAGGCTCATCACTGCAGCCGTGCCGGTTGTTTCTTCCAAAGTGCGCACTCTGGCAATACTGGTTGAGTGCTTGTCATTCTTTTTGGCAGCCTCGACCTTTGCACTGCCGATAACCAATTGTTTTGATTCATTTTTTACTGCTGAGCCCGAAGGAACTGAAGAGGCCGCCTGCATGGAATCCGGGTAATAACGCACGACCACTTGCTTTGCCGGTGCAGTCGGACCGCGTTTAACCAAGGCCAAACCAGCAACAATCAACACCAATGCCAGAACCGGCGCGCCTGCATACAACATGCGCTGCTTGTTGCTGGCATTCTGGAAGGCAACATAAATTACTCCACCCAGCCTGCCGACACCCTGCATCAGTTCGCCAGTAGCCTTTATTAACTTCCCCTTGGTATCCAAACCTTGTTGCGTCAGTGTAAATTCACCCGGATAGCCAATTGCATAAACTTCATGT
>JBDSHM010000379.1:0-4351 GCA_039918495.1 Sulfuriferula sp.
GAGACTCCGCCGTCTCATCGATGAGGCGGTAGAGATTTGCACGAGCTTCGCTGGCTGTAAGAGTGTTCATTGCGTACCTCTAATATCCAAGAGTTTAACGGTACGCTTAAGCGTACGTATTGTCAAGGCAATAGGAAATATCAAGTGAGGACTAACGTTCAAGCTTGCGTTGGCAGCAATGCGGGCAGTTTCCATTCCGCATGATGATTAATGCCTATGCAGTCTGGCGTGGGGGAGTGAGTACAGGAAAGACTCGAATAATCGAGTCTGACCCTATTTACTCTTGGAGTTCTGCCAGTTATTTTTCAAGCTCGCGTTGGGTGCAATACAGGATGTATCCATTCGGCGTGATAATGATTGCACTCTATGCGGTATGGCGTGGGGAATTGAGTGCAGAAAGGATTCAAATAATCGAGTCTGACTCCTTATTTGCACTATTTACTATTTATTCTGACCCTATTTATTCTATTTATTTCTTAGCCATAATTGAATTCAATCTTTTTAGTATAGTCTGTGCATTATTCAAAATATGTTTTTCTTCAGAAATTACTTTCTTTATATGAGGCATACTTTTTTCAGTTATTGCCGTACTGATCCTTGAATTTTTTGATAGGCTTTCCCAAAGACCACTTAAATCTTTTTTAATTGCTATTTTTCGATCAAGTATTTCTATAATTTCATCTTGAACTTCTTTTAACTCTAAAATTTCATCTATATTTATTCGTTGAATTTCTGAACGAACAAAATCAATTTCTGATATTAACTGCTGCGCCTCAAGTAATTCTGACATAAATGCCGTTCTTTTTTCTAAAGCTCGGATACGTAGGCTGGAATATGTGTTAAATATGGATAGCGCTAAAGCAATTATTGCAATCGTTAATGCCATGCTGCTCCCCTTTCTTATTTACACATAACGTTTGAAATCACCGGCCTGCGTGGCTCTTTGCGCAAGTTCGGAGGATTGATGGGTTAACTGGATTGTAAATGGGGTCGTGTAAATGGGGTCAGACTCGATTATTGGACCCTATTATTAGTTCTGCCGGTTATGCAGTGTTAGGCCTTGGTTGAGTAATTCTCACCGCTTTCCCCAGAGATTAAAGAGCTCGTAGGGGTTTTGGTGCCCCACTAACAGACCAACACTCCCTGACTCAGGTTTTTCACATTCAATTGCTGCGTATGTGGCTAGCATCGAAGTTGTGACAGCCGCTAATTGTGGTGACACAAAAATGTCAACCGAACCATCTTCTGCGTTGAATGCGGAGAAGAGAGCAAACTCCTTTGGCGCGTTATTAACCATGATGTTTGGCGTAAATGCGTTTTGCACTTGAAATTGCTTTCCTGAGATATTTTCTTCAGGCGAAAGATGGATTTGATACCAACGCATTTTTTGGTTCCTTCAGTCCAGGAAACGGGGTCAGGCTCGATTACTGCGATTACTGTATTCGCCCAGTGCTCAATTACCCGTTTTATGCCGGGCTTGCCCGGCGGCAAGTTCTTTCTTTGCTCGTGCAAAGAAATGAACCAAAGAAAGCACGCCCCACCTTGCAGGCCTTCGGCTTCCCCCTGGCGTCAGGTCAAAAACTGGTCGGGACGGGAACTCGCCTGCGGCTCAAACAGCCGCCCCGCCTGATCGGTTTTTGGCCGGACGCCAGGGGCTGCTGCAGAGGGGGAAATGCGCCGCACGATTTAGCGGCTGGACGAACCTCCAAGCATGCCCAACCCACATACGAACCAACTTTAACCCGCGTAGGGCGCAATCGTTATTGCGCCGAATGGACGCCGCATCCGGTGCAATGCGCTTCGCCTATTGGCACCCTACTTAGGCCTTACGCAAACCGGGTAAACCTGCCCACGAAACCTCTGCCTTAATTCACCAAATCCCGCGCGGCTGCGACTTGATCCTTGTACGCATCGAACACGTGCTTGAGCGCTTGTTCCATGTTGTACTCGGGTTTCCAGTCCAGGTCTTTCATGGTGTTTTCTATTTTTGGCACGCGGTTTTGCACGTCCTGGTAGCCTTTGCCGTAGTAGGCGGTGGAGGTGGTTTCCACCATGTTGACCTTGGCGGCGTTGTCGCGATATTCGGGGTAGGATTTGGCCAGTTCCAGCATCATGGTCGCCAGTTCCTTGACGGAGTAGTTGTTGACCGGGTTGCCGATGTTGTAGATCTGGCCGCTGGCGACGCCGTCCTTGTTGTCGATGATTTTCATCAGCGCGGAAATGCCGTCGGCGACGTAGGTGAAGGCGCGTTTCTGGTTGCCGCCGTCGACCAGTTTGATGTCTTCGCCGCGCACGATGTGGCCGAGGAACTGGGTGATGACGCGCGAGCTGCCTTCCTTGGGGGTATGGATGCTATCCAGCCCGGCGCCGATCCAGTTGAACGGGCGGAACAGGGTGAAATCGAGTACGCCTTGCATGCCGTAAGCCCAGATGATGCGGTCCATGAGCTGCTTGGAGCAGGAGTAAATCCAACGCGGTTTGTTGATGGGGCCGAGGATCAGTTCGGAATTTTCCGGGTCGAATTCGGTGTCATGGCACATGCCGTAGACTTCCGAGGTGGACGGGAACATCACGCGCGTGCCGTATTTGACGCACTGGCGCACGATCGGCAGGTTGGCTTCGAAATCCAGCTCGAACACTTTCAGCGGGTCGGTCACGTAGGTGGCCGGGGTGGCAATGGCAACCAGCGGCAGCACCACGTCGCACTTGCGGACGTGGTATTCGATCCATTCCTTGTTGATGGTGATGTCGCCTTCGAAGAAATGGAAGCGCTCGTTGCTGGCAAACTCGGCGACGCGGTCACGGTTCATGTCCATGCCGTAGATTTCCCAGTCGGTGGTTTCCAGGATGCGCTTGGACAGGTGATGACCGATGAAACCGTTGACGCCGAGGATAAGGATTTTTTTCATGAATGGACTCGTTTAAAAGTTGAAAATTTATATCAGGGGTACTGAATGGCGACCATATTGCTGGACAAAATCGGCTGGCGCAATCATTTGTCCGTCCAGTTCCAGTTCAAGGATGCGCAGCGTGCCGCCATCTCCGCATGTCGCATGGAAGGTTTTACCGTCACAAAGCAAGCTGGGTGAGGGGCTTGCCTGGTGCATATCGACTACCCGGCTGCGCAGCAAGCGCGCCGGTTTGCCCGCCAATGTCGTGTAGGCACCGGGGTAGGGGGGTGCAACGGCGCGGATCAGATTGTGCACGCTTTGCGCCGGCTGTGACCAGTCTATACGGCCGTGCTCGGGACGGCGCCCGCCAAAATAGCCACCCTGGCTCAAATCCTGAGGGGTGGCGGCGGCCGTGCCGGCAATCAGGCCGGGCAGGGCGCGGTGCAGCGTGACTTCGGCCGCGCAAGTGACTTTGCGCATCACTTCGGCGGCCGTGTCATCGCGCAGGATGGGCACGGACTGCTGATCCACGATTTTCCCGGCGTCGGGTTTTTCAGTCATGTAGTGCAGACTCGCGCCGGTTTCGCGTTCGCCGTGAATGATCGCCCAGTTCACCGGCACGCGGCCCCGGTATTGCGGCAGGAGCGAACCGTGCATGTTCATTGCACCGTGTTTGGGCAAGGAGAGCAGCGGTGCCTTGAGCATCAGCTTGTAGTAGAACGAGAACAGAAAATCCGGCGCCAGTGCGCGGACCGTTTGCACGAATTCAGGCGTGTTGGGGTCATCCGGCGTGACTGTGGGAATGTCGTAGCGGGCGGCGAGTTGCGCGACGCTATCGAACCAGATGGTGTCGCCCGGCGCATCGGTATGGGTTACTACCAGCGCGACTTCGATACCCGCATCGAGCAGCACTGACAGGCAGCGCACGCCGACATCGTGATAGGCAAACACCACGGCGCGGGTCACGGGTTTTTTACCTCGTTCTGCTCCAGTATGGCGTCGATCAGATAACGCGGGCGTTGCCGCACCTGTTGGTAGATGCGCCCGGTGTATTCACCCAGCAGGCCGATGCCGAACAGCACCACGCCGAGCAGGAAAAACACAATGGCGAACAGGGTGAACACGCCGGCCACTTCCGGGCCGATGAACAGGCGGCGCAGACCGAGATAGATCACAAACAGGCCGGATAACAGAGACAAACCCAAGCCGACCATGGAAAACAGCTGCAACGGCATCAGGGAAAATCCGGTCACCAGATCGAAATTGAGGCGGATCAGGTTATACAGGGAGTATTTCGATTCGCCCGCTGCGCGTTCCTCGTGCGCGACTTCCACCTCGCCGGGATTGCGTGCGTAGGTGTAAGCCAGTGCCGGGATGAAAGTATTGACCTCGTGGCTGTTATTGATGGCGGCAATAATGTTGCGGCTGTAGGCGCGCAGCATGCAGCCCTGATCGGTCAT
>JBDSHM010000380.1:0-5118 GCA_039918495.1 Sulfuriferula sp.
GTAAGCGCAGACCTGACCCTGCAAGACGATAAAGGCCGACAAAGCGCGGCCGAGTATATCCATCACTTGTTTCAGTCGATCCGCGAAAAACTTGGCGAAGTGGTCATCACACAAGTCACGGAGACAGCCGATCCAGACGACGTGGCCGAAAATAAGCGCCGCATCATCTACATTGCAGCATTCCACGATTCCATGTTCGGCACCTTCAACCGCGTCACCAAACTGCCCGAGGAAGAACGCAACGAGTTCGTCGAAATCTTCCTGCTGGCAGTGGCTACGCTGATGCCGGGGCGCAACATTCTGGTGGATTTAGGCAAAGGCTCGATTAGCGACGGCGCGGGTCTCAGCTGATTTTTTAACCGAACCAATTTTTACGATAGCGATTTCATGCATCTGCACATTCTGGGTATCTGCGGTACTTTCATGGGTGGCATTGCCGCCATTGCCCGCGCAGCCGGACATACGGTTACCGGCTGCGACGCCAATGTCTATCCGCCCATGTCTGATCAATTGCGCGCACTGGGTATCGACCTGATTGAAGGCTTCGACCCGGTCCAACTCGATCTCAAACCCGATGTGTACGTTATCGGCAATGTGGTGACGCGCGGCAATCCCCTGATGGAAGCAATACTGAATCAGGGATTGCCATATATTTCCGGCCCGCAATGGCTGGCGGAGAATGTCCTGCACGGCAAATGGGTTCTGGCCGTCGCGGGCACCCACGGCAAGACCACCACCACCTCGATGCTGGCATGGATACTGGAAGATGCCGGCTTGACGCCGGGTTTTCTGGTGGGCGGCATTCCGCAGAATTTCGGTATCTCTGCACGTTTGACCGAATCCCCGTTTTTCGTGATCGAGGCGGACGAATACGACACCGCGTTTTTCGACAAGCGTTCCAAGTTTGTTCATTACCGCCCGCGCACTGCGATTCTCAATAATCTGGAATTCGACCATGCCGACATATTCCCAGACCTGCCCGCCATCGAAACGCAGTTCCACCATCTGGTACGTACTGTGCCGGGGCAAGGGCTGATTGTCGCAAACGGCATAGAAGACAGCCTGCGTCGCGTCATTGCTCGCGGTTGCTGGACTCCGGTGGAATGGCTAGGTGGAACGGACGGCTGGCGCAGCAGCGGCAACCAAGCCGAATTTGATGTGTTCTTCAATGACAAACAGCAAGGTCGGGTGGAATGGAATCTGATGGGTGCGCATAACGTGCATAACGCCCTTGCTGCCATCGCCGCTGCCCGTCATGCAGGTGTTTCCACGCAAGTGGCGTGCGAAGCGCTGGGACGCTTCGAAAACGTCAAGCGGCGCATGGAAATCCGCGGTACGGTCAACGGCATTACCGTGTATGACGACTTTGCCCATCACCCTACGGCCATTGCCACTACAGTGGGCGGTCTGCGCCGCAAGGTTGGCAAGGCGCGCATTCTTGCCGTACTGGAGCCGCGTTCCAACACCATGAAACTGGGTGCGATGAAAGACGCTTTGCCTGCCAGCCTGAAAGATGCGGACAAGGTGTTCTGCTATGCTGGTAATCTGGGATGGGACGCCAAAGCGGCATTTACTCCCATGGGCGATATAGCTCAGGTACATGACCAACTCGACACGCTGGTAGACGCAATAGTCAGTGAAGCCCGTGCGGGCGATCAGATTCTGATAATGAGCAATGGCAGTTTTGGTGGCATCCATGGCAAGCTGCTGGGACGCCTGGCCAGCCGTTAACGCTTCCATACCTGCCGTCCGTGTAAAAACAGAAAACATCTGCCGCTCAGGCGTCAAGTTTGGTATCAAAAATCCGATATACCATTACACGGAGCCACTCTGAACAAAAACCAATAAAGCCGCGCAAAACCGAGGAGAGATGGCATGGGAATATTTTTATCTGCTGCACGCCGGCTGCTGGTCTGCGCGCTGATTGTATGGCCAATTCTAGGTGCAGCCCGTGAGAAACCGCTGATTGTGGGTGTGTTACCCACGCTGAGTCCGCGCGTCCTGCTGAATAACTATCAACCATTTCGAGCGTATCTGGAACATGCGCTGAATCGGCCGGTGGAGATGGTCACCGCCACGGATTTCGCGGCTTTTCACAAGAGCACGCTAGCCGGCGACTATGACATCGTGGTAACTGCGGCCCATTTGGGCCGACTGGCTGAAAAAGAGCGCGGTTATATTCCGTTGGCAACCTACAAATCTGCAAACCGGGCCATACTGCTCACTTCCCGAGCCGCACCCCTCAAATCCATTCGTGATCTGCATGGCCGTAGTGTTGCCACTCTGGATCGCTATGCGCTAATTACCAGTCAGGCGCTGGCCTGGCTGGAAGAACAAGGGTTGCGCGAGGGGGCTGATTTCCGCCTGCTGGAAACGCCCAGCCATAACAGCTCAGCCTATTCGGTACTGAGTGGCGAAAGTACGCTGGCCATTATCTCACCCGCAGGCTGGAAGCAGATGCCTGAAAATATTCGAGAAGGCCTCCAGATTTATGCCAAGCTGCCCGCCATACCCGGCATAATGTGGCTGGCCAATCCGCGATTGGCTCAAGAAGCCCCCCGACTCAAATCAATTCTGCTTGCCTTTCCCCCGGACTCACCCGATGGTAGCCAGTTTTTCCACGTGACCGGCTACCAGGGCATGCGCGAAATTACCCCCGAAGAAATGAAATCACTGGACCCTTATACCCGGTATCTCCAGAAAACTCTGGGACAATAAGCCTTGCTGAAATTACCGCACCGCCTGTCGTTACGCTCCAAGCTGGTGCTGCTTTTGCTTATCGTAGAAGTGGCGATGCTGACACTGCTCGTGGTTAACAGCGTACGCCTGAGCCAGGATAGCCTGATAGAGCAGGCGCAAGTACGCTACACAGAGCTCAACACCCTGTTCAATGCGGCACTCGCCGCCCCCCTGGCCCAGCGGGATTACGCGACCCTGCATGAAATTCTTGCGGAAAGCGTACATCAGGAGGGTATTGTCTATGCCGTTCTGGTCGACCGCGCGGGATTGGTTGTTGCATCGGCCGGTTGGAACAACGACAGAAAACTGCCTGTCGCCACCCGATCCTCCCACTTTAACGACGCCAGCACGGACCAGTTCGACACAAGCACGAAAATCATCCTCGCAGGCCAGCAATACGGCACACTCCACTTTGGGGTTTCGACGTTGTTCCTGACGGAGGCCCGCGCACACCTTGTACGACAAAGTGTCGTCATCGCAGCTGCGGAAATCCTATTGTCGACTTTACTGATCACTATTCTGGGTTATTGGCTGACACGCCATCTGGCCAGCTTGACACGTGCCTCCGAAGCCTTTGCGCAAGGGCGGCTGGATATCCGTCTGCCTGTGCATAGCGATGATGAAGTCGGTACATTGACCCATGCCTTCAATTCCATGGCCGACGCCATCGCAGGACAGATTGGCGCGCTGACTGCCAGCTCAAGCCAGTTACATGGAGAGCAGGCGCGGCTGATCGCATTGCTGCATGCCATGAAACTGGGCATCCTGTTTGCCGACACGGATAATCGCATCCTCTACTACAACCCGGCGTTCCAGCATATCTGGCGGTTGCCGGCCAGTTCATCCTTGCATGGCAAACATCCTGTCGATGCAATTACCCAGACTGACATCACATTGGTCGAACCGGATCAACTCATGGGACTAATGACACCCCCCGTCAACCCGCATGAAGAATATCCCGCGTCGGAAATCCGTTTATCTGATGGACGTCTGGTCACTCGTCTCAGCCATCCCGTATATGACGCCACAAAAAAGTTTATCGGCCATTTGTGGATGTTCGAGGACGTTACCCAGGAGAAGCAAACCGCACAGCAGCTCATCTATCTTGCCGAACGCGACTCGCTCACCGGGCTGTTCAATCGTCACCGCCTGCGTGAAGAGATGGAAACTTTGCTCGTTGAGGCAGAACGTTCAGGCAAACCAGGGGCATTACTGTTCTTCGATCTGGACGAATTCAAATACATTAACGACACCTTCGGACACCATGCAGGCGACGCCACACTGATCCGTATCGCTACGGAGCTTTCTACCCTGATCCGGCGCAACGAAATTCTTGCCCGCCTGGGCGGCGACGAATTCGCGTTGTTGATTCCGCAAATTACCGATCTGAAACAGGCTGAAGATCTGGCCGAGCGCGTCGTACAGGCCATTGCCCGTCTCCCGCTCATTTTTGAAGACCAGCCATTACGCGTCACAATCAGCCTGGGCATCGCGCTTTATCCTCAGCATGGCACCATGATCGAAGAACTGATTGCGCATGCCGATACCGCCATGTATCAGGCCAAGGCGTGCGGCAAAAACACCTGGCAGGTATATCGGCCGGAACTGGACATGGGCAAGCAAATGGTGGCCCGTCTCGCCTGGAATGACCGGCTGGCACGTGCTTTCGAAAACAATCTGTTCCAGTTGCATTTTCAGGGCGTATACCACACCGCCGATCGCAGCCTGTCACATCTGGAAGCCCTCATACGCATGATCGATGAGGAAAAACCCGGCGAGCTGATCATGCCGGCTCTCTTCATTCCGATAGCTGAAAAATCCGGCAAAATCCTTGAACTGGATCGCTGGGTCATTCACGAGGCGATTACTACGCTGGCCCGTCACATCGGGCTGCGCGCACTTGCCATCAATCTGTCCGGGCGCTCTTTGGCAGACCCGTCCCTGCCATGTTATATCAAAGATACCCTTGTCCGGCATGATGTCGACCCCAAACGCTTGCTGATCGAGATCACCGAAACATCGGCGATTGGCGATCTGCATGACGCAGGGCGCTTCATCGAAGCTTTGCACCAGACCGGCTGTGCAACTTGCCTGGACGACTTCGGGACCGGCTTCTCGTCTTTTGCCTATCTCAAATATCTCAAGGTGGATACGCTTAAAATCGACGGCCTGTTCATACGCGACCTGCCCAATGATCACGACAATCAATTGTTTGTTAAGTCCATTGCCGACGTGGCCAGAGGGATGGGCAAAATCACCGTTGCCGAATTCGTCGAGGATGCGGCGACTCTCGAGCTGCTGCGTCGCTTCGGGGTCGACCTCGTGCAGGGCTATTTTCTGGATCGGCCGATTGCCGATCATCCTGCCCTGCGAGGTGAA
>JBDSHM010000381.1:0-2207 GCA_039918495.1 Sulfuriferula sp.
TATCAACCCCTCATGCCAACTAACCATTCATCGCGTTTTTCTGACGCCTGACAATATCAGCGAATTTGTACCATCCACCGTAGATTACGTAATTGACTGTATCGATTCGCTGAATTGTAAGGTCGCCCTGGTACAAAATAGCTTACAGCGCAATTTGCGGGTTGCCTCCAGCATGGGCGCGGGCAATCGTATTGACCCATCCAGAATCAAGCTGGCGGATATCAGTCAGACCGAGATGTGTCCACTGGCTCGCATCATGCGTAAACGGCTTCAGCGTCACGGCATCAAGAAAGGGGTTTTAACCGTATTTTCAGATGAAGCGCCAAGCGCACCATTGCCGCCCCAACCGGTTGACGGTCCCGGTCGACCACGCGCTATTAACGGCACCATCAGTTACATGCCGGCATTGTTCGGTTTAATGCTTGCGGGAGAAGTGCTACGCCGCCTGCTGCTCGAAGTAAATCTTAAGACTACGGCTGGTCTCGAATCTAGCTAGGCATGCTTTACTGACTCTGCTGGTCTATAGCCTGCTGCTGAGCCTGGCTTTGTTGTTGTAGCGTTTTCTCCACCCCTTTTGCCCGTTGCAACTCATCACGCTGCATATCGAACAAGCGCGTATCGGTTGGTGTTTTTGGTAATGGAGGTTGCGATGGCTTCTGCTGGCCACAGGCGGCCAGCCAGAAAAGTATCACAAGCAAAATCGACACTGTCCGCATCACTATTGATCCGGCCAGAATATGTTTGAACTCGCTCCGCGTCTTCCTTGCTACCTTCGCAGGTTTCGCTGACTATTGCTCCAGCCCGATGAAGTCTTAAGCGGCATACTTCACTCGCCGGTCTTGGAAGTAGCTGATGACGCGCTCGGGATTTTTCTCCAACATCGCCATATGGGCGCTGTGAATCGCCCCGGGTTTTGAGGAGGCTCCAAATCTTGAGAGAATGGAGCCATGAACAAATCAAACCGTTTTTCCCCCGAAGTGCGCGAGCGGGCTGTCCGTATGATGCAGGAGCACCGTGGCGAGTATCCGTCCCTGTGGGCGGCCATTGAATCGATTGCCCCGAAGATAGGTTGTGTGCCACAGACGCTGCATGAATGGGTGCGCAAACACGAGATCAACACCGGCGTGCGCGATGGTGTCCCCAGCGAAGAGCGTGACCGTATCAAAGCCCTGGAACGTGAAGTGAAGGAGCTGCGCCGTGCCAATGAGATTCTGAAGCTGGCCAGCGCGTTTTTCGCCCAGGCGGAGCTCGACCGCCGACTCAAGTCCTGAGGGATTTTATCGACCGGCATCGCGACACCTACGGGGTCGAGCCGATCTGCAGCGTTTTGCAGACCGCCCCGTCAGGGTATTGGCGTCATGCGGCGCAGCGGCGTAATCCCGCCCTGTGTTGCACCCGCGCCCAGCGCGATGATGCGTTGATACCCCAGATACAGCGGGTGTGGCAGGCCAACATGCAGGTCTACGGTGCTGACAAGGTCTGGCGCCAACTCAATCGTGAAGGTGTACGCGTAGCCCGCTGTACGGTCGAGCGGCTCATGAGGCAGTTGGGACTAGAAGGCGTCCGGCGTGGCAAGGTAGTACGAACCACCGTGCCCGACACGGCGCTGCCTTGTCCTTTGGATCGCGTGCATCGGCAATTCAAGGCGGACCGCCCCAATCAACTGTGGGTGTCGGACTTCACCTATGTTTCCACCTGGCAGGGCTGGCTGTATGTCGCCTTCGTCATCGACGTGTTTGCCCGGCGCATCGTGGGTTGGCGGGTCAGCAGCACCATGCGCACGGACTTCGTGCTCGATGCACTGGAGCAGGCGTTGTATGCGCGACAGCCGGGGCGCACGGACGCCTTGATCCACCACTCGGACAGGGGCTCGCAGTACGTCTCCATCCGCTACGCCGAGCGGCTGGCCGAAGCGGGTATAGAACCCTCAGTGGGCAGTCGTGGCACAGCTACGACAATGCGCTGGCTGAGACGATCAACGGTCTGTACAAAGCTGAATTAATCCACAAACGGACACCCTGGAAAACCCGGGAAGCCGTGGAACTGGCCACCCTGGAATGGGTGTCCTGGTTCAACCATCATCGCTTGCTTGAACCCATCGGCTATATACCTCCGGCGGAAGCTGAGGCAAACTATTACCGGCAACTTGCCAAGCAGGCCGTTGCCGTGAACTAACTTAACCCAATCAGCCTCCCCGAAAACCGGGG
>JBDSHM010000382.1:0-1647 GCA_039918495.1 Sulfuriferula sp.
CGTTTTCCGGGACATTTGAAACCTTGGCTATTATAGTTAAACCGTGGTTGCCGATTGATCTGGTCAATCATATTCATTACAGGTAATTATCATGTGCGGCATAATCGGCATCGTTTCTCATAGTCCCGTCAACCAGTTGCTCTACGATGGCTTGCTGGTGCTGCAACATCGCGGCCAGGATGCGGCGGGCATTGTTACAGCTGAAGGCAATACTTTCCATATGCACAAGGCCAACGGTCTGGTGCGCGATGTATTCCGCACCCGCGACATGCGCAACCTGCTGGGCAATGCAGGCATCGGTCATGTGCGTTATCCGACTGCCGGAAACGCTGCATCCAGTGCTGAAGCCCAGCCGTTTTACGTCAATTCGCCGTTTGGCATCGTGCTCGGCCACAACGGTAATTTAACCAATTCGGAGCAGCTCAAGGAAGATCTGTTCCGGCTTGACCTGCGCCATGTGAATACCAGTTCCGATTCTGAAGTGTTATTGAATGTGCTGGCACATGAACTGGTGGAAGTGGGTAATAGCCAGCGCCTCAGCCCGGAGCGGATTTTCAAGGCAGTATCTGGTGTGCATCGGCGCTGCAAGGGCGCATACGCGGTGGTGGCGATGATCGCCGGACATGGGCTGCTGGCATTTCGTGACACGTATGGCATTCGTCCGCTGATCATTGGCAGTCGTCAAAGCGCAACCGGCATGGAATACATGGTGGCATCGGAAAGCGTGGCGATCGATGCGCTGGATTT
The DNA here is from genome assembly GCA_039918495.1 of Sulfuriferula sp. Taxonomy (GTDB): domain Bacteria; phylum Pseudomonadota; class Gammaproteobacteria; order Burkholderiales; family Sulfuriferulaceae; genus Sulfuriferula. The sequence continues at coordinate 748 of JBDSHM010000382.1, forward strand.
CAAAATCATGCGTGATGTCGCCCCGGGCGAGGCGATCTATATTGATGAAGCCGGTCAGTTCCACAGTATGCAATGTGCGCAGCAGACCCAATACTATCCGTGTATTTTCGAATATGTTTATCTGGCGCGCCCGGATTCAGTGATCGATGGCGTATCCGTGTACGAGAGTCGGCTACGCATGGGTGAGAGTCTGGCGGAAAAGATTCGCCGCGACTGGAGCCATCTGGATATTGATGTCGTGATCCCGATTCCGGATACCAGTCGCCCCAGTGCGCTGCAGCTGGCCAATCAACTCGGTCTGGCCTACCGCGAAGGATTTATCAAGAACCGCTATATCGGCCGGACCTTCATCATGCCCGGGCAAGCGATGCGCAAGAAATCGGTGCGTCAGAAACTCAATGCCATAGGTATGGAGTTTAAAGACAAGAATGTGCTGTTGGTGGACGATTCCATCGTTCGCGGCACCACCAGCCGCGAGATTGTGCAAATGGCCCGCGATGCAGGGGCGCGCAAGGTGTTCTTTGCCTCCGCTGCGCCGCCCGTGCGTTTCCCCAATGTGTATGGCATTGACATGCCGACACGCCAGGAATTGCTAGCGACGGGTCGCACCGACGCGGAAATTGCCCGCGAAATCGGCGCGGATGCATTGATTTATCAGGATATCGATTCGCTGATTGAGGCAGTGCGCAAACTCAATCCGGGTTTGCTGCATTTCGATGCCTCCTGCTTCAATGGCGAATATGTTACTGGCGACATTTCTGATGCCTATCTGGCCATGATCGAATCCGTACGCTGCAACCCGGGCTCGAAAGAGGGCAGTGATACGGATACTTTGCAACTCGACCTTAATCTGGTCGCTGGCGGGCGCGGTGGTTGACGTGCCGTTGCGCGGAGCGCTAT
>JBDSHM010000383.1:0-4696 GCA_039918495.1 Sulfuriferula sp.
GAGACCGCCCACAGACTTGTAAGGAGTGCAGCTGCAATTTTGATTTGCATTAGGGTCAGCCTGTAAACAAACGGGAAATATCGTTATAAAAGGCAAAAATCATGAGTGTGAGCAACAGTGCCATGCCAATTTGCTGACCGATCCCCATCACGCGTTCGGAGACCGGACTGCCTTTGATAAGCTCCGCGATATGATACATCAAATGCCCACCGTCCAATAACGGAATGGGCAATAGATTAAGCACACCAAGGCTGATACTCACCAGCGCCAGAAAAGTTACAAATGCAGCGGGGCCGGTTCGCGCCGATTGTCCGGCATAGTCAGCGATAGTAATGGGGCCGGACAGATTGCGCCAGGATACTTCACCGGTCACCATGCGCCCCATCATCTGCAGACTGAATACGGCTGTATCCCATGTTTTTGCGAATGCCTTGGTGAATGCCGTCGCTATGCCGTAGCGCGTTTTGGTCAGCATGCTATCAAACACCGCAGGGTCCACCTTCGGGCCAATACCGATTTTGCCCACTGCCACGCCGGCTTCATCCACACGCTGTGGCACCAGCTGGATATCGACCATAGCCGCCGGACTACCCCGTTCGACCTGGAGTGTGACGACCTTGCCAGGCCGCTCACGTACCAGCTTGACCAGATCCGACCACTCGTTGATTTTCGTTCCATCCATTGCCACAATGCGGTCGCCTGTACGCAGCCCGGCACGTGAACCTACACTATCGGGCAATACCTGCCCAATGACTGCTGCAAGCGATGGCTCAAACAAGTGAATACCCAGCTTGGCCGCCATATCAGATTCGCCATCGACCGCCACACCCGCAGCGTTCAGCATGCGTGTCTCGCCATCCTCCAATGAAATGCTAAGCGGCTGTTGCGAGGGCAACTGCCGTAATAGCGCCCATTGCAAATCTGCCCAACTGGCCACTGGCTCTCCATTGATTGCACTAATCTCGTCACCGTCACTCAGTCCGGCCTGCGCAGCTGCACTGGCGGCCGGGGGCTGCCCTATGACGGGTTTGAGGCCGGGTATGCCGTGCATGAACAAACCCCAATACAGCAGAACCGCCAGCAGCAAATTGGCTAGGGGTCCGGCGACCAGAATCAGCATGCGCGCGCCCACGCTTTGCCGGTTGAAGCTACGATGGCGGTCGGCTTCCGGCACATAGCCTTCGCGCTCATCCAGCATCTTGACGTATCCGCCCAGAGGAAAACCGGCGATGACCCACTCGGTGCGGTCTTTTCCCCAATGCCGCAGCAGCAAAGGCTTGCCAAAACCAACCGAGAAACGCAGTACTTTCACACCTACCAGACGCGCCGCTGCATAGTGGCCGAATTCATGTACCACAATAAGGATACCCAGCGCTACCGCAAATGCCAGCAAAGTCGTCAGTAGTGTCATATTTTAAGCTTTCGCCTGCAAAGTTTCGAGGAAAGCATCGGTATCGGCACGCGCCTGCCTATCAGCCTGTACCAGATCGTCCATATCGCCTGGCTCGCCACCTGGCGCACGAGAAAGCGCATATTCAATTGCCGCCGGTATCGACAAATAGGACGCGCGCCCGCTCAGGAATGCCGCTACAGCGGACTCGTTGGCAGCATTCAGCACAGCCGGCAGCATGCCCCCGCCGGACAGCGCATCAAAAGCCAGTTTCAGGCACGGGAAACGCGCATCATCCGGCGCTTCGAAGGTAAGCCCCCGGCCAAATAAATCCAGCGCTTCCACACCTGCCTCGATGCGTTCCGGGAAACCCAGTGCATACGCTATGGGGGTACGCATATCCGGGTTGCCAAGTTGGGCGATTACCGATCCATCCAGATAATCGACCATTGAGTGGATCACACTCTGAGGATGAATTACCACCTGGATCTGGGCTGGCTTGGCGTTGAACAACCAGTGCGCCTCAATCACTTCCAGCCCCTTGTTCATCATGGTGGCGGAATCCACCGAAATTTTCTTGCCCATCACCCAGTTGGGATGGGCACAAGCCTGTTCTGGTGTGACGTGGGTTAACTCATCAACAGGCGTGGTCCGGAAAGGGCCGCCCGAAGCTGTAAGCAGAATCCGGCGCACGCCACATGCGCCAAGATCACCGCAAAAATGGCGCGGCAGTGATTGGAAAATCGCGTTGTGCTCGCTATCAATCGGTATCAGTTCAGCTCCTCCAGCCGCCACTGCCTGCATGAACAGACTACCCGCCATGACCAGGGTTTCCTTGTTGGCAAGCAGAATACGTTTGCCCGCTTTGGCCGCAGCCAGTGCCGGGCGCAGGCCTGCGGCACCCACAATCGCAGCCATCACCGTATCGACTTCGGGTAACGCAGCGATCTGCTCCAGTGCCGTCATACCCCATAGCACTTCAGTCGCACTCCCCATTGCCTTGAGCATTTCGCTCAGGCGCGTGGCATTCGCTGCGTCCAGCACCACCGCATAACGCGGAGAATGGGTCCGACACTGCTCGGCAAGCTTGTCCAACTGGTTATTTCCGGACAAGGCCACGATATTGAATCGTTCCGGGTGCCGTGCCACGACATCCAGGGTGTTGACACCGATGGTACCGGTCGCCCCAAGAATCGTGAGATGACGGACGCTCATATCAACGCCCGGGTCAGTAACTGACCATGCAACAGCAACAACGCAGAAACCGGCAGAGCGGGGGTCAACGCGTCGATGCGGTCAAGCATGCCGCCATGGCCGGGTAGCAAATGGCCACTATCCTTGGCGCCGGCCAGACGTTTGATCCAGGATTCAAACAGGTCGCCCAATATGCTCAGATAAAACACCAGCCAGACGAATAACGTTAACGGCAACAGCCATTCCGCAGGAAATTGTACACGTCCCGACGCAGCTGCAATACCCAGTACGATGAGGGTATAAATCGTCACAGCCAACCCCGCTCCTGCCGCACCTTCCCAGGTCTTGCCTGGACTGATTTGTGGAGCCAGCTTGCGTCGACCGAACCGCTTGCCTGTGAAATATGCTGCGCTATCTGCAATCCATACAATCCCCATGAGCAGCAACAATCCCAAGGCACTATAGGCACGCAAATCAAGCAACGAAAGCCACAATGGCAACAGTACCAGCCAGCCGGCCAATGCGCGCAAAACTGGTTGTTGAAGTCGCCAGCCAAAGGCCAGCCAAATGGGCGCAACAATCAGCCAGAACAGCGTTGCGGCAAGATAAATCAAGCCATGGTACGCGTCGCCCCAGAGGTAAATCAGCGCGGCCAGCGCAACACTTCCCACCGCGTAGCCATTTGCAGCCATTATGGCGTACCCGGACAGACGCCCCCATTCCCGTGCGCCGAATATCAGCGGCACCACCATCACGAGTGCCCACGCCGGCTGCGGCAATAAAAACAGACAGGCCAGGAAACCGGCAAGCAGAGTCAGGGCGGTTGCCCAGCGCTTACTTAGCATGTTCAATCAACTGCTCGCTGGTCCGACCGAAACGACGTTCGCGGTTGCAGTAGGAGGCAATCGCCTGATCCAATGCAGCAGCATCGAAGTCCGGCCAGAGTGCCGGAGTGAAATACAGTTCCGAATAAGCCAACTGCCATAACAGGAAATTACTGATGCGCTGTTCACCACCGGTACGGATAAACAGATCCGGCTCGGGGGCATAATGCATGGCCAGATGCGGTGCAAGGTCTGCTTCGTTTATAGGTTTTCCTATCAATTCAGGATGCTTTTCCAGCATCGTATTCATCGCCTGCACGATATCCCAGCGTCCTCCATAATTGGCAGCGATGGTCAGGGTAAGACGGGTATTGTTGCTGGTGAGATGCTCCGCCTCGTGGATGAGTTTGACCAGCTTTGGACCAAAACGGGCAAGATCGCCCACCACGCGTAACCGGGCGCCGTTTTTGTGCAACTTGATGATTTCACGCTCCAATGCCAGCGCAAACAAATCCATCAACATGGAGACTTCGTCATGCGGACGACGCCAGTTTTCCGAGCTGAATGCAAACAGCGTCAGGTACTCCACGCCGCGATCGCCGCATGCCTTGATCACATCACGCACGGTTTCCACGCCGCGCTTATGGCCGGCAATACGCGGCAGGAAGCGCTTTTTCGCCCAGCGTCCATTGCCATCCATAATGATTGCAATGTGCCGCGGAACGGCAGGTGCTTGTGGGATATCCCGGGTCGAACTGGTAAAAATGCCCACTGAGTCTGGCCTAGACTGCCATCAGGTCGGCTTCTTTGGCGACGAGCGCCTTGTCGATCTCGGCAATGTATTTATCGGTAAGTTTCTGAATATCATCCTGCGCGCGACGTTCATCGTCTTCGCTGATTGCCTTGTCCTTGAGCAGATCCTTGAATTGGGCATTGGCATCACGGCGCACATTGCGCATTGCCACCTTGGCGTTTTCGCCTTCGGTTTTCACCAGTTTGATCAGATCGCGGCGACGCTCTTCAGTGAGCGCCGGCATCGGCACGCGGATCAGATTGCCTTGGCTGGACGGGTTCAATCCCAGATCAGCATCGCGGATCGCCTTCTCCACCGCACCGACCATTTTTCCTTCCCACGGTTGTACGGCAATGGTGCGAGCATCCATCAAGGTAATATTGGCTACCTGGCTGATCGCAGTCGGATTGCCATAGTAATCGACCATGACATGATCAAGAATACCGGTATGCGCGCGACCAGTCCGTACTTTTCCCAAATCCGCCTTAAGCGACT
>JBDSHM010000384.1:0-2537 GCA_039918495.1 Sulfuriferula sp.
TGGCCCGGTGGCCGACAAGCTGATGGTCGCCGCAGCGCTTATCGTGTTGGTGAAACTGGGACGCGCGGATGCGCTCATTGCACTGATCATCATCGGTCGTGAAATTACTATTTCTGCATTGCGTGAATGGATGGCCAGCATCGGTGCACAAAGTAGTGTGGCAGTATCGATGATAGGCAAACTTAAAACAGTGGCACAAATGGTTGCCATTCTGTTGCTGTTGTTCAATGAGCCTTTGCTGGGTCTGAATACCCGGCAACTCGGAACTTGGCTGATCTGGCTGGCAGCTGTGCTGACTTTATGGTCGATGGCTTATTATTTGCGCCGCGCAGTGCCGGAGTTACTCCGGCATGGGCGATGAGTCGGGCGCAACAGGAGAAGAAATTCGGGCCTCGCCCATGCTCTCTGAATAAGAATCGAGCTGTGGCGAAAGGCTCAACTGGAGATCACATCTTTAAATGATGCCAAGCAATTACTTTTTCGTGATTTCAATATGAACTAAATTGCTTTATCTTTCCCTAATCGGAGAGCGCTGTCCAAGGCATTCGCCACTGGGTGGCGTAATTTTCTCTCGCTATTCGACTTCCCCCAATCAATAAGGAATGAAATTGAAATTTTCTTTGAAGCAACAAGTAGTCGTATTCGGCCTTGCATTTGGCTTTGCTGCCAGCGCATTGGCAGCAGAATATCCGAAGGTCATTCAGACGGCCGTCAATCAGGGCGTTAAGGTGACAAAATCTTTTCCTGCCGCATCCGGCATGACTGGCTGGGTGCTTGCCAGACAAGGGCAATATTCCATCGTATTTACGACTCCGGATAATAAAACGCTGATAGCGGGTTTGATGATAGGTGAGAGCGGGGCCAATCTGTCGCAGGAATATGCTGAAAAATATATTCCAAAGCCGGATTTCTCATCTGAATACAAAGAGCTGGAAAAATCTACATTGATCGTAGAAGGTTCTAAAGCACCTAAAAGTATTCTGTATGCGTTTTTTGATCCAAACTGCCCTTTTTGCCATATGACCTGGAAAGCATTGCAGCCTTATGAAGCAGTCGGTTTGCAAGTACGCTGGGTGCCCGTTGCCTACCTTGCGCCAAGTAGCCTGCCCAAAGCCATAGAAATGCTGGCCTCCACGAATCCGACCGAGGCATTTCGCGCCAATGAACAACATTTTGGCAAAGAAAAAAATCCTCCCGCCAAATTTAGCGCAGCTGGTTATCCGGAAATAGCTAAAAAGCTGGAGCAAAATGCTGAACTGATGCGAAAGTTCGGATTTAGCGGTACGCCGGGTATTGTATGGAAAGATAAAAGCGGTAAGGTAATGGTCAAGAATGGCATGCCTAAATTGTCTGAATTGCCAGGTATGACAGGGTTGCCGGAACAGAAAATTGATGATCCGGAACTGGCCAGATTCCGTTAATGCCCCAGCGGGCAGGGTGTAGTGCCTTGCCCGTTCGATTGCTTAAAAAAACGTATGTGTAATGGTAGGCGGCGGTCTACACGTCTGGTGTCGGGCAATGGATACATACTGGAAATACCAAAATCCCTGCGAAGGACTCAGTGAATGAAGACAAGCCCGTCTCCCATTACGTTGGAAGATGAGTCCGCACCCGCTTCCAAGGGATTGTTGCGGCATAATCCAAAATCCTTCCTGAAGCTGATTCTCATAGGGTTTATTTTGGTTGCGTTGCCGTTGATCATCGCTCTAATCAACAGCGCCATATCCATTGATAAACTGGCAGAGAAAAGCCGGAAAGCAGTCTATCAGGCAGCACAGATTGCACATGGCAGTCGTGTCTTGCTGGATGAAATTTCGACCATGGAGCGCAGTGTACGACAAACCCTGATTCTGGGCGACGCATCGCTGCTTGAGGGATACTTTCAGGCACACGCGAAATTCACCAGTACGGCAATAAGCCTCTCGGCATTGTCTTTGCGTCCCGATCAAAAACAGGTGCTGGATAAACTCACTGCTTCTGAATCAGCCATTTTTCAACAGATATCTTCTGCGCGTCAATCCTCGCAGGGTTTGCAGGATACAGTCAGTGATTTTGTGCCTTTGCTGGATACTGCACGTACATTCTCGAGCAGCGGTTATGCTTTGATCGAGCATGAAGTGACGGCAATGCAGGATATGGCATGGCATGCGCGCTCAATAGTGGTGTGGCAGTTGTTGGCGTTGGTCCCGTTTGCGATCCTGCTGGCGCTCGGTTTTTCGGTGTTGATCGCACGTCCGATTCGACAGATCGATGCTGCCATCCGGACGATGGGAGAAGGCGAACTTTCCAAGGCGGTGAGTGTGGAGGGACCTCAGGATCTCAGATATCTGGGCCAAAGGCTGGACTGGATGCGCCGCAGGTTACTGGAAGTCGAAGAGCAGAAAACCCGTTTCCTGCGCCATGTTTCCCATGAACTCAAAACACCGTTGACGGCAATGCGAGAAGGTGCCGATTTGCTCGTGGAAGGGGTAGCCGGAGAGTTAAGTATTAAGCAGCGGCAGATAGCGAATATTCTTTACACCAACAGTATACAATTG
>JBDSHM010000385.1:0-3043 GCA_039918495.1 Sulfuriferula sp.
TTGATGGCGTTGCCGTACCCTTTGAGGCGGGTCGCGCGGTGGCCGAAGCCTTGCGGGCCTGCGGGGGTGTGCCAATCGGTGCTGCCTCGCACCACTCGGGCGGGAGCCCCATGAGCCAACGGCTCAAGGCCGGATTGAGCTGGCCGCCACTTGCCATCCCGGCAGAACAGCCAGTCAGCATCTCGCCAGAAGCTGTCAGTCGGGCCGGTTGCGGATTGTTCGACATGTTCGCTGCTGTCACTAAACCGTTCCTCGGATCGTCTGCCACCTGTCCTCGTTTCTCCGCATCGTTCGCTCTCGGTGTTGGCCATCCCGTCAGACACGCCGCAGCCGCCAAGTCCGGCCCATGGTTGCGCATCGCCTCCATCAATCCGCCCTCGAAAGTTCTCACGCCCTTGGTCGCCAATGCTGATGTAGGCGTCGGCCACCCGGCCATCGCTGTCTGTTGTGTCAGCGATGATCCCGTCATGTTCGGCGTCATTGATCCGCCCCGATTTCCGTCCGTCGCAGATGGTGTCGTCCACCCCGCCAGAAATACCGTGTCCTCTAGCCGACTCTTTTTGTCGAACGCACGATCTGGATTCCCCGTCGAGTGACCTGATTCTGTGCTCCTTGGAGTCGGCCATCCTGCTTGCGCAGCCTGCCTCGGTAACTGGTCCAACCTGATGCGTTCCGTCCCGTCGGGATTCGTCGCGTGTGTCGCCATCCCCGGCGAGTCCTTCCAGTCGCGTGTGCTGGGTGTCGCCCAACCTGCCAGCAACGAACCCAATACGCTGCCGGATGTGCGGTGCGCCGACGCACGCAGCAGGCAGACAGATCGCTGCAAAGGCGTAGCCGATTCCTTCCAGGTCATCTTGTATAAGGTCGAGCCAGCCATGCCTAACTGCCGCTTCAACTTGCTCACCAAAGATGACTGGAGGATTGCACTCGCTGATGAGGTGGTGGAACGCTGGCCAAAGGTGCCGCTCGTCAGCAAACCCAGCGCCTTTGCCTGCCGCGCTGAAAGGTTGGCATGGCGCCGATCCGGTCCAGACTTGACGATCTTCTGGCCAGCCGGCGAGGTGCAGGGCTCGACTCCATCCGCCAATTCCGGCAAAGAAATGGCATTGGGTATATCCAGCAAGCTCATCTGGCAGTACATCCTCGATACTCCTTTCGTCAACGTCGCCGTTGGGTATGTGTCCTGCCGCAATCAAATTGCGCAGCCATGCGGCTGCGTAGGGATCGTGCTCTGAATAATAAATTTTCCCGCCTGTTTTACCCATAAAGAGCCTCATAAGTTTCAGCAAGAACGTCTAACTCAGATTTGCGCATAACCTTCCACATTGAACGCAATCCATGAATTCCATTGTGCGGGTCTTGATGGCACGACCAGCAAAGTGGAATTGCAAGTCCATCTGGTGATTTCCGGCCCGGTGTTCTGCCTTCAAGAATATGGTGGGCCTCGACTGGCGCTGCTCCACAAACCCCGCATGGCAGATCATGAATCAGCGCAAGGTGTTTTTTTCCGAACTTACTCATTCGTCCACAAAGGCCATGGCCATCTGCTCGATCTTGTCTTCGTCCATGCCTGGCCAATACCGCGCTGCGATATGCCAACACAACGCCTTGGCAACTTCGTAGAATTCTGCCTCGTCCATCGACTCGAAGCTGATGGATTGCGGGATTTTCACTGTGACCATGCCGACGCCAGGCATGACGATTGCCAATGCCTCGCAGCAAATATCTCCTTCAAGCTGCAGGCGCTTGATAACTTTATGGGCATCCATACCGATGAAAGCGTCAATATTGGCGGCGCACAGCTGCCCGATTTTATGGACCAGGCGATTAAATTTCGGATTGCGCAACTTGGTCAGGCTGGCGCCCAGCACATCACCGACGCGATAGTTCTTAGTGCGCAGCTGGGTGGCGGCATAGCTATCTGCTGGCTCTAGTCCGCCTTTCACGACACGCAGGTAAACGCGCTCACGCTTGCGCTTGGCCAGGCTGTTCAGTGCTGTTGAGGTCATAGCAATGAATCCTGAACAGCACTGTTATGCCCCACTACCACAAAGCCCAGGCCGCTATGCCTGAGTGCGACCAGGTTGTCGATGCCGTAGGCCACCAAGGAAATCGGTGCGCCGCTGTTGAAATACGCTCGCCGTCCGTCCACGTAGTGAAAGTGCGGGCGTCCCTTGAGGAACAGCACGCCGTCTGCCGCTCCCCATACCGTTTCGTAAAACATCGCCGTTTCGGTGCGTGCCGGTATCAAAGCAATACCGTTGCCGTGGTCGCGCATCTTCCGCAGCCACTTGATGGCCTCGCGCCCGAATGGCGGGTTGCACCACACCCGGCCAGCCCAAGGCAGCGCCAGTCCGTCGTCGGCTACCGTGTAGTGCTTGGCCGCTGTCTCCCACGGACGCACTATCGGCGCGCACGGGTCAAGCTCGAAGGTGCCAAGCACTCGCAGGATCTCCGGTGGGGTCAGCCACTCATCGTTTTTCATCGCCGCGCTTTGATGTCCGCTCAAACTCATGTCCAATCCAATTCAGACATGCAATCTGCGTTATAAAGTGTGGCGTTGCCGATGATTGTGGGAGTCATGCTGCGCACCTGATATCACTCGCGCGCAGCGTGAACAAGCCGGCGCGCTCGGGGTTGAGCAAGGTGTAGAGCCTTGCCATATCTGGTATCTGATTATTGTTGATTTTGTATTCGCCATGAATCTCTCGCACATTCGATCGGTGGCGGATCACTTCCATGATCGTTCTGGCCGAATAGTGACGCCAGCCGGCTGCCCATACCTTATCTGCCGCTTCGGAAAATGCGTCATAGACATGGCCGTTATCAGCCATCCAGTCTAGAAAATCACCTCGAAACCTGCTTTCATTGGCGTGCATGGTATTGATGATTGCAGTAAATTCTACGTCGTTCATGCTGTGGCCCCGCGCTGTGAATTCCAGTCAAACGTTACCCAATTACCGCCTTCGCGCAGCCGGTCAAAACTCCGATCGCCAAGGAATTCTTTAAGGCCGGTTTTGTTCTGGTTGGTCAAGATAATCAT